>CAZYBA010000177.1:370-2730 GCA_964646105.1 uncultured Armatimonadia bacterium | reverse complement strand
ATGGCCGCCAAGATCGCGATGATGGCAATTACCACCAATAGTTCGATCAACGTGAAGGCGCGTTTCATGAAGGTCCCTTTCGGAACGTTCGTTCTGGACCGGAAGGGACAAAAAAGCCCTCCCGGACGCAGGGGGAGGGCAGGAGACTAACCTGCACTTCGCTTTCCTACGCCGGTACAAACCGGATCAGGTTCCGGGGTCGGCAAATCTGCCCTCTCAGCCGTCCTGTCGAACAAGCGACACTCCGGCTCCCCCAGCGAACGGTCACTATATGAAGTGCAACAGGATTACCCCGGGGCGGGACGCTCTGTCAACCCCGTTGGTTGGGGTTCTTGCCCAACAACCCGTCGGTAGGGGACGAATGTCCGCAACGTCGGGGATCATGCGAACCATGGCGGTGGCTACTCCCGCCTGTGTGCCGGCATTGGTTTGGCAACCGCGCCGATCCCGAACTCCCGCGGGTGCCCTGGTGGGATTCCCGGACGGTAGAATGGCCCCATGCTCGATATCCGTAAACTGCGCAACGAACCCGATGCGGTAAGGTCCGCACTTGCAAAGCGGGGGGAAGACCCGGCCTCGGTGGATCGTATCCTGGCCATTGACGTGGATCGACGCAAGGCGGTCACCGAGAGCGAGGCGCTCAAAGCCAAGCAGAACCAAATCGGCCCCGAGATCGCAAAGCGGCGCAAAGCCGGCGAGGACGCCAGCGATTTGCTCGAGCAGTCCACGGCGATCAAGCAGGATTTGCACCAGCGCGAAGAGGGGTTGCGCGGACTCGACGCCCAACAGGAAGCGGCCCTTGCAAAACTTCCGAACCTTCCTGCCGACGATGTCCAGCCGGGTGGCGAGGACGCCGCGCAGTTGCTACGCGACAGCAACCGCCCCCTGCCCGGTTTCGACTTTGAACCGCGTCCGCATTGGGATTTGCTGGGCGCCCTGGGGCTGGCCGATTTCGAACGCGGGACCAAACTCGCCGGCAGCGGCTTTGTCCTTTACACCGGTCTGGGCGCACGATTGCAGAGGGCGCTCGCCGCATTCATGCTCGATCACCATGTCTCCGAAAACGGATACACGGAACTTGGTCTGCCCTACGTTCTCACCCGGGATTCCATCGCCGCATCCGGCCATATCGTGAAGTTCATGCCCGAAATGTACCGTGACGACGAGTCGGATTTGTTCTTTGTCCCGACGGCCGAGCCGGCTTTGGTCAACATCCACCGGGACGAAATTCTGGATCCCGGGGCGTTGCCGATTCGTTATGTCGCGCACACGCCATGCTGGCGCCGCGAGGCGGGTGCCGCTGGCAAGGATACCCGTGGTCTGCAACGCATCCACCAGTTCGAGAAAGTCGAATTGTTCCGCTACGTGGCCCCCGAGGACTCGGAGGCGGCACTCGAGGAAATGACGGCCGAAGCCTGCCGAATCCTCGACCTGCTCGAGATTCCCTACCGTCTTCTCAAACTCGCGGCCGGGGATATCGCGTTTGCGTCGGCGAAGACGTACGACATCGAGGCGTGGGCTCCGGGGCTCCAGAAGTGGCTGGAAGTATCTTCGGCGTCGAACTGCACCGACTTCCAAGCGCGACGTGCCGGGATTCGTTTCCGGCGCGAAGCCGGCGCCAAGCCTGAGTTCTGCCACCTCCTCAACGCGTCGGGGCTGGCGTTGCCACGAGTTCTCGCCGCGCTCCTCGAAAATCACCAGCTGGCGGACGGATCGGTGGATATTCCTGTTCCACTGCGACCGTACCTCGGCGGTGCGGCGCGGCTGTCCGCGGCATCGTGATACACGCGGTCCTGTTCGATGTGGACGATACTCTGTGCGATGACACAGGCCATTTCCTGAGCGCGGCCCGCGCCATCGGTGCGCGGGTCGCAGCGGAATATCCCGGGACCGATCCGGCAATTGTCGCGCACACGTACCGCGCGGTCTCGGACCATTTCTGGACCCGGGAAATCGCCCTGTCGACCCCGGAGCCACTTGCTGTGGTTCGCGAACGGCTCTGGCGACGTGCGTTTCAACGTCTTGGCATTGAACCCGGGTCCCGGTTGCTCGGTGACGTTCTGGTCGAATATGCCCGGCTCCGACTGGATGTCATGCCGGCGCTGCACGACGGGGCGTTGGAAACCATCGACACGCTACGCGAACGCGGAATTGCCGTGGGGATAGTCACCAACGGGTTGTCCGAGACCCATGTCCCCAAATTGGAACGATTAGGTCTTGCCGAGCGGGTTGCAGTCAGCCTGATGCCCGACCGGATCGGGTGCGCCAAGCCGGAACCGGGACCGTTTCGGATGGCGTGTGAATCTCTCGGCGTGTTGCCCGCGCATACCGTGCATGTGGGAGACTCTCTCCATTCGGAT
>CAZYBA010000177.1:0-360 GCA_964646105.1 uncultured Armatimonadia bacterium | reverse complement strand
GATGTGCGGGGCGCCAAAAACGCTGGATTGCGGGCAGTTTGGTTCAATCCCGATCGCAACGAACATCCCGGCGAGCTTATTCCGTTACCGGACGCGCAGATTCACGCGCTGGCCGAATTGCCCGACCTTGTCATGGGGTGGAATGCCGCACGGTAGAATACGGCGCCATGGCAGCCCAGTCTCTTGAACAAATTGTGTCCCTCTGCAAACGTCGCGGATTCCTTTTCCCTTCCAGTGAAATTTACGGAGGGCTTCAGGGAACCTACGACTACGGTCCCCTCGGCGTCGAGCTGAAGAACAACCTCAAACGGCTCTGGTGGAAGCACAATGTCTACGAGCGTGACGACATGGAGGGGATCG
>CAZYBA010000176.1:0-6892 GCA_964646105.1 uncultured Armatimonadia bacterium | reverse complement strand
GAATCCGCCTTCGCCACACAGTCCCGTCGAGGGCGATCGGCCGAGGAACGGGGCCGGGACCGCAGTTGGCGAAGGGCCTTCAGCGCATGCCTCCATTGACCTTCGGAAAAGGATTCCTCGGCGGCGACCGCGGCCGAACAGTTCCGCAACCAGTGGGTGAGTATCGCGGACTCGCCCCGCCTCGCGTCCGGCGCGCTCCGCGACGGTCCGGCCGGTCGATTGGGTTGAGGTCTGGAGTTTTCGATCCGTGTTGTGGAGACGGACGTGTTGTGGGGCAGGGTGGAGAGCGTCGAAGTTCGGGGCGGCCGCCCCTCGCCACTTCCTTGGCCGGCATTGATTCGTTCGTCCGACCGGGCCTGGGGGCTTTGCGACGGGCGGCGCGTGGCGGTGACTGAGCGACCCCGTTTGTCCTCCGCAGGGAAGGCGCTTTGGGGACTTGCTGTCTGACTGGGACGCGATTGTCGGGGATGTTGGAACTGCATGGCTTTTCCCGGAGCGGGAGGAGTGAGTGCCGACGAGACCGCGGGGAACCGCGGGTCATTGGTTTATCGCTGGCACGTCGGTAAATCAAGCGGTTTTAGTACTCAATATTGAGTATTGTTGTTAACAAATATCAGCGGTAAAACGGATTTCCACCGGTTTGCTACCGGTTTGCTATCGGTGTCGACCGGCAACCGGCCACCGCCGCGAACTGCGTCGGACCCGGTTTGGGGGCGCTGAACAGGATGGAGTCCCGTTTCGATGGAATGGGAAATAGAACACACGCGGGCTGGTTGGATGTCGTTGCCGTTTCCGGTGGTGGCTCTGGCATCCGGTGCCCGGGCGCGTGTCCATTGGAATCCGGCAGCTCAGCCGGTCGTTTGCCGTCCACAACCCATCGTGCCCGTAGGGTGGTCGAGGCGGCGGGCCAGCGCACTGCGGACAGAAGACCCGCCCCGACCCCATGCCGTATAACAGGGAAGTCGTCCGTCGGGTTGCGATGGGAGTCCAGCGTGAACGGGCAGTGTAATGACCGAACGACCGAGATAAGGACTGATTCGATGGTGGGCAAGCGCCGATTTTCGATTGTGTCGTTGTTGTCCGCCGTATGTGCGGGATGGATCGCGGGCTGTCCCAATGGCGGCAATTCGGATCTTCCGAAGCCGGGCACGGATGCGTACAACCAAACCGTCTCTGCGTTCACGATCGGCACCGTTGCACTCGAGACTGTCAATCTCAACCTGATCGAACCCAACCTGAAGCGGGCGTCCGAACTCGCCCCGGGAGAGCCGGCGATCTGGGCCAATTTGGCCGTTCAGTCGCTGCGCACCAACCGGTTCGAGGATGCCGCCAAATTTCTGGAGAAGGCGAAGGGGCTTGGCGGTGACGATGACCGCTTGATGCTGATCGAGGGGTTGGTGGCCGAGAAGAAGGGCGACTTCGATGCGGCGCTTTCGGCGTACCTGCGTGCCACCGAACGAAATCCGCGCAACCTCAAGGCCTTGTTCCTGGTGGCCAAGACCGCGGATACCCGCAATGCAGCCGACCGCATGGACGCGATGGCGAAGGCGCTGGACCGCATTCTCGAGGTCTCGCCCGGGAACCAGCTGGTCCTGACCGAACGCATGAAGGTGGCGGCCGAGGCGGGAGACCGATCGACCCTGCGCGCGAGGGCGGCGTTCTTTCTACCCCGCCTCGCATCCCTGCCCGCGGCATCGGTTTCCTTGCTGCGCCAGATTGAAAGTGCGCCGGAGTCCACACCGAACGTTGCGCTCAAGCGTTACACGACTCTTTTTCAGAACACGTTGCGCCCGTTGCCCGACTTCCAAGCCGGCTTGCGGGAAGTCACTTTCGAGGGCGCGAACATCGGTCAGCCTTTGTCTCGCTTTATCAAGATGGTGAATCCACCGGCCACCGCGGCGCCTCCCGACACCGAGTTGGCATTCACGATTTCTGATGCGCCGGTCGCTGGAGTGGGAGCATATGTCGCCTCGCTCGACGAAAAGTCCGTTCCGCAATGGTTTGCGTTCGAGAAAACGGGCTTGAAAACCAGTCAAGGGCTGCTTTCCGCTCCCATCGATCCGGTCGCGGTGGCGGCGTTCGACTTGGACGACGAAGTGGGGACGGTTCCCAGCGACGACCAGCGTCGATACCGGCTCGACTTGGCTGTCGCGGGAACGCGCGGGATGCGGCTGTTCCTTTCCCAAGGGGGCAAGTTGTCCGATGTCACCGCATCGGCGAAGCTGCCCGCAGCGGTAGTCTCTGGATCATATTCCGGGGTTTGGACGCTGGATTACGAAGGGGATGGCGACCTCGACCTGATGCTCTCCCGAGCTTCAGCGGGACCGGTCGTCTTGCAGAACAATGGGAACAAGACATTTGCCGTCGTCCCGAAACCGGCTTTTTCGGATGTTCCCGGTCCTCTGCGGGATTTCGGGTGGATGGACATCGACGCGGATGGGGATGCAGACGCGTTGCTGGTGGACACGAAGGGCACTCTGCACGTTTACGCCAACGAACGTTCGGGTCTGTTCCAGAAGCGAGAGACGCCTTCGGCACTGGAAAACCTTGTCTCCTTGGCGGTGATGGAGGCCACCGGCGACACCACCCTGGACGCGGTGCTGCTGGAGGAGGAAGGGAATCTGTCGGTGCTCGCCGACAGTGGAGATGGGCGCACCTGGGCTGAACTGCGGAAACTGGGACAGTCGTCCGTTGCCAAGCCGCAGCGGGTTTTGGCGGCCGATCTCGACAACAACGGTGCTGTCGATCTGGCGGTCGCGAACCGGGAAAACACCGAGGTGCTCCTGGCAGGGCCCGACGGCAAACTCTTGCCACCCGGGGAACCGGTGGCCCTGGGAGCTACCGTGGCTCTGGATACGGACCGCGACGGTCTGGTGGATCTGGTGGGTCAGGCAGCGGATCAAGGCAAACTGGCGGTCGCGAAGGGAAAATCCACCCGCAAATACTCGTGGCAGGCGTTTACGTTGCGTGCCAAGAAGCCCAATTCGCCAACGGTGAAAATCAATGCGTTCGCCATGGGAGGAGAGGTCGAAACCCGGGCCGGGCTCTTGTACCAGAAGCGTCCGATCACCGGACCCCAGGTGCATATCGGCCTCGGCGAAGCGCCCGCGCTCGACATCGCCCGCGTGGTGTGGCCGAGCGGGGTCGCCCAGAGCGAAGCGGGTGACGATCTGATCAAGGGACCGATGGTGGCCGACCAGCGCCTCAGCGGCTCGTGCCCATTCCTCTTCACTTGGGACGGCACCAAGATGGTGTTCGTGACCGACTGCATCTGGCGCTCGCCCCTTGGGCTCAAGATCAACGCCCAGGACACGGCGGGCGTAACCCAGACCGAGGACTGGGTCAAGGTGCGCGGCGACCAGTTGCGACCTCGCAATGGATCCTACGAACTGTCGATCACCGCCGAGTTGCAGGAGACTCACTTCTTCGACAAGGTGGCGCTCAAGGCGGTCGATCATCCGGTCGGGACCGAGATTTTCGTCGATGAGCGCTTTTCCCCCACCGAAGCTCCGCGTCTGGAGGTGATCGGAACCAAGCAACCTCGGCAATTTGCCGCGGTGCTCGGCAACCAAGGGCAGGATGTTTCCGGGGTGGTTGATGCACGGGACGGGCGCTATGTCGACGATTTTGGTCGGACTCGCTACCAAGGGATCGCCGGCGACCATCACATTGAGCTGGTGTTTCCGGCCAATGCGCCCCGCGGCAAGGTGCTTTATCTCATCGGGTCCGGTTGGCTCCACCCGACGGACACCTCGGTGAACGTCGCGCTTTCGCAGGATCCGTCCATGCCTCCTCCCAGCGGTCTGGTGATGGAAACCCGCAACCAAGCTGGAAAGTGGGTTCCGGTCCGCAGGGGGCTCGGTTTCCCGGCCGGCAAACTCAAGACCATTGTGTTGCGCATCGACGATGTGCTTCCGGAGTCGGGAGACCGACGTATTAGGCTGCGCACCAACCTGGAGATTTTCTGGGACCAACTGCGTTGGGCGGAGGCGATTCCGTCGGACCAGCTGCGTATACAGACCATGGCGCCCTTTGGAGCGGAATTGCGCTTCCGCGGCTTTTCCGAAATTCGTGCACAGGATGCGTCGTCACCAGAGTTGCCGACCTCCTACGAACGACTCGCCGGCGGGGCGCCGGTTTGGCGGGATCTCGAGGGATTCCATACCCGATTCGGCGATGTCAAGCCGTTGGTCGGACGGGTCGACGACCGCTATGTGATCATGAACGCCGGCGATGAAATGGCGTTGCGGTTCCGGCAGCCCGCCGATCCGGCGGCGGGATTGGTACGCGATTTCGTGTTTGTCGGGGACGGGTGGGAGAAGGATGGCAACATCAACACGACATTCGGCAAGACGGTTTTGCCGTTGCCGGCCCACGCTGTTTCGGATTACAAGATCCCGCCGTCGACGCTCGAGAACGATCCCGTGTTCCGGCGGCATCGCAACGACTGGGAGATCTACCATACTCGTTATGTGACGCCACGCGCGTTTGTCGGTGCACTGAAGCCGTAGGAACAGCCTGTCATGTCGAACTCAACTCCCTCTCCCGTCGTTCGGATCGCGGTCACCGCCCTGTTCGTAGGATTGATCGCCGGGGCGTATGTGCTGAATCAACGCAATGTCCGGGATACGTCCAATGCCGGCGGGGCAGCCGATCCGGCCGCCCTGGAACGCTACGGGTTTCGTCTGAAGGAAGTCTCGGCAGACTCCGGTATCGACTTTGTCCATCAACCTCCCCAACTGGATCCGAAGTTGGCGCCGATTCATCCGCGTGTCGCAGACATGGGAGCCGCGGTGGCGGTTGGGGATTTCGACAAGGACGGTTGGCCCGATTTGTATGTCACCGACAGCAAGGAGAACAGTTCGAACAAACTGTTCCGCAACCTCGGTGACGGCAAATTCGAGGACGTCGCGGCGAAGATGGGGATTGCGGATCTCAACCGGGATGGAACCGGCGTTTCAATGGGAGCGCTCTGGGGGGATTTCGACAACAACGGTTTCGAGGATCTGCTGGTTTACAAATGGGGCCGCAGCACGGTGTTCCTGAACCAGGACGGCAAGGGCTTCCGTGAGGTCGGCGAGGCATCGGGGCTGCCGGGTTGGATGAATGCCAACACGGCCACCCTCCTTGACTACAACTCGGACGGTAACCTCGACATCCTGATGTGCGGGTACTTCGACGAGTCGGTGGACCTGTGGAATCTCAAGGACACCCGGATCATGCCGGACAGTCTCGAGTACGCCACCAACGGCACACGCAAGTACCTGTTGCGTGGACGCGGTGACGGAACGTTCGAGGATGTCACCCAGGCGGTTGGGATGACCAAGAAGGCGTGGACACTCGCGGTGGTCGCAGCGGATCTGCGTGGGACGGGATATCCCGATGTCTTCCTCGCCAACGATTACGGCAAGGCCGAGTTGTGGGTGAACGACGCTGGCACTCGGTACCGCGAGATCGGGCAGAAGGCGGTCACCCAGCAACCCAAGTCGGGTATGAACGCCGCGTTCGGGGACATTTTCAACGACGGACGCCTGTCGATCCATGTCAGCAACATCTGGGAAGATGGTTTGCTGCAGCAAGGGAACAACCTCTGGGTTCCGCGTGACGGTACTCCGAAGGGGGAACTTTCATTTGAGAACCAGGCCGGTCCAATGGGTCTTGAGAACGGGGGATGGAGTTTCGGAGCGCAGTTCGGCGATCTGAACAACGACGGTTTTCAGGATCTTTACCTGGTCAACGGGTACATCTCGGCGGATCGGGAGAAGTCGTATTGGTACGATTACTCGAAGTTTTCGGTAGGACACGGTGAATTGATCCGCGATGCACGAAACTGGCCTCCGATCCGGGGACGCAGTCTTTCCGGCTTTCAGCAGAAGCGGGTGTGGATAAACGACGGTGCGGGCAATTTCAAGGAGGTCGCCCAGGCGGTGGGAGCGACCGACCTGCTCGATGGTCGTGCGGTGGCGATGGCCGACTTCTGGAACCGTGGGGTTTTGGATGTGGTGGTCGCCAACCAGCGCGGTCGCCTGTTGCTGTACAAGAACGAGGTCAAGCCGGGGAATGGATGGATTGGTCTTTCGCTGGAAGGGGCCAAGGCCAACCGCAGTGCGATCGGCGCCATGGTGACCGTTCATTGGGGCGGGCAGAAGCAGACCCAAGTGGTTTCCGGGGGATCCGGATTCTGCGCCCAAAACGACCGACGTCTGCATTTCGGACTTGGAAAGAACCCGCAAGTCGACAAGGTGGAAATTCGTTGGCCCGGGGGTAGAATCCAGACGTTGGACCGACCCGAAGTCGGCAAGGTCCATGTCGTAAAGGAATCGTAATATGACCCCTTCTATTACTTCGGCGGCGCCGCCGGCCCGGCGGTTCCAGATCGACAGTCGCTTCGTGGCACCGTTGCTGATTTCAGCGATCCTCCTGGCCGGTCACCTCAGCTTTGGAATCCTCGAAGACTGGAAAAAGACCGCGCTTTGCGTTGCTTTCAGCATTGTCTGCGAGGCGGTTGTCGGATTGTTGGTGACGCGCAAGGTGCCGCATTTGGCGAGTTCGTATGTCTCGGGCATTTCCTGTGGCATTCTGGTCCGCTCGCCCGACTGGTGGCCTTACCTGCTCGCTCCGGCGTTGTCCATCATTTCCAAATATGTCATCCGATGGCACGGCCGGCACCTGTGGAATCCGTCCAATCTCGCGATCGCCGTCTTGTTGTTTGTCGCTCCCAACTCCGTGGCCAGCCTGTCCATTCAGTGGGGCAACAACGTTTGGCCGATGGCGATCATCTGGGTACTGGGATCCACCATCATCTATCGTCTGAAGCGCTTCCATATTTGCGCCACCTATGTGTTGTGCTTCTTCGCGTTCGCGGCCCTGCGGGCGACATTCATGCCGGCCG
>CAZYBA010000175.1:0-6908 GCA_964646105.1 uncultured Armatimonadia bacterium | reverse complement strand
CGGCACTTGCGATGACGCTCGCCCGATCGAAAGCACCCGGTTCCAAATCCTAGACCTCATCCGCGGCTCCACCGTTGATCTCATGGACTGCCGGCATCTGTACGCGTTCATCGTGGTGGACTACCGGGGCCGCGCCTACCATCCGGTCCTCGGGGGGCGAATCGCTCGATATGATCCGCAATCCGGAAAGCTGACTGTGCTGGAGCAAACGGTCGATGGTAGACCGCCCGATGCGGAGTCCCTCCTTGCCCACCCCGAATCGCATCCTCTCAATTGGGAACTCTCTCCAGACCGCCGAACCCTGTATTGCGTCCCGATGGGCTCCAATCGTCTGATCGCTTACGATTTGACGGGCGACAAAACCACGTTGGAAGGGCGTTCCTTGGGAAAGTTGATCGCGGACGCCGAATCCACCGACTGCCGGGCGTTTTGTGTGGGTCCGGATGGCACGCTCTGGATGGGGGTCGCGGCCGCATTTCCCAATGTCGGGACTTATCTTCATCTGGTCGGCTTCCGCCCCGGCAAGGACCCGACCCCCCGGGATTACGGGCCGCTTGCCATCGTGAATCCGCACTACACACGGTTCGTCGATTCGGCAGACAAGCCCCTGCCGTGGCACCACGGGGTAGTCC
The DNA here is from genome assembly GCA_964646105.1 of uncultured Armatimonadia bacterium. Classification (GTDB taxonomy): domain Bacteria; phylum Armatimonadota; class Armatimonadia; order Armatimonadales; family Armatimonadaceae; genus CAIRTT01. The sequence continues at coordinate 6,276 of CAZYBA010000175.1, read as the reverse complement.
GTGAACCGGACGGCACCCTGATCCCGCGATACGTCGTGATGGCCATCTGCGCATCCCGGAGCGGATGGGTTTACCTGACAACGCTGTACCCGTTCACTCTGCACGCGGTGCGCCCCCGCGGGTGAGTGGCGTCTCGCTCACGAACCACGCTCGAAACAACCACTCCGGCCGGTTTCTGCCATTGACGAAGTTGGCGTTGACGAATCCGTTACGAAGGATTCTGCGACAGGCCTGGGATCGCCGAGTGCCTTGTGGGCACTCGTTGCGGTGCACGAGAATGGGAACTGGGCGACGCGCCGGATGTGGTCCCTGGCTTGCAAAGCCCAAAAGTCAGAAACTGGGACCATTCCCGACGCGTTGGCAGACGATCACCGTTAGATCGTCGTGGGTTGTTCCGAACGCCCGGGCTGCTTCCACCAATCCGCCCGCCACGGCGTCGGGACCCGAGGGAGCCAGTTGGGCGAATAGTTCGCGCAAGCGATGGGCTCCGAACAGCTCGCCATCGGTGGCGCGGGCCTCCAGGACACCGTCCGAGCAGATCAGGAGCGTATCTCCTGCGAATATGTCGAAACGTCTCGCCGGTGCCGACCAGTGATCGAACATACCCAGCGGCGGTGCTTCCCCGATCGGAGTTTCGACCACGGCCCCGCCGCGTGCCCGCCAGAGCAAAGCCGGCGGATGCCCCGCATTCCAGATGGTCAGCGTCGCGTCCAGCGGATTCATCTCGGCGTAAAGCGTACTGGCGAACGCCGTTTCCGGTAGGCGCTGCACTAGATCGCGGTTGAGCGCCTGCAGGGCGGCGTAGGCCTTTTCCAGAGGATGCAGGTGGGGCAGGACATAACCGATCGATGTTGCGACCAGGGCGGCTCCCATCCCTTTGCCCGCGACGTCCCCGACCGCGATGCCCAATCGGGCCGAATCCGGATCGGAGACGAACAGGTGGAAATCTCCACCGACTTCGCCCGACGGTTCGGAGACAACCGCAATCTGAAGTCCTTCCACTCTCGGTGCCGCAAGCGGGATACTGGAACGTTGAATCTCCCGAGCCAGCGCCAGATCGCGATTTCGGAGCTCGTCTTCACGTTGACGTTCGGCTTCCTCGCGTTCGCGTTGCCGCTCCATCCGATCGCGTTGTCGTTCCCGCAGGTTGGATTCGCGTTCGCGCTCGAGTTCCCGTTCGAAAGTCTCCCGGTACCGGGCAAACCACATCTTGGTGCGTCCCACCAGAAAACCGGTATAACCGCCCACGATGACAAAGTAAGGGGCTGTGTCGCGGAAAATCTCCCATCGGTGAGGACGGGTGGATGTGAACGCAAACGCCAGGGAGAACAACGCGGCGGAAACCCCGGCGACCACCCCGCCCCGTGCATTGTAGAAAAGTGCCGCTGCGAAAATGACCAAGTACGCTTGACCGAGGAACGGGCTCTCGATGCCGCCCGTCCAGTAGGTGATATGGGCCAAGACCAGCAGGTCGAGCGTCAGGGCCAGACGAACCGGCAATCGGTTGACATCCTGATGATGCAGAATCCACAACACCGAGGCGTTGTAGACCAGCATCAACCCCATGGCGAGATAGGTTCCCATGGAGCGAACCGGGTTCCACAGGAAGATGAACGAGACGATGGCAATCTGGATGAACGCCATGAACCAACGTCCCGTTCGCAACAGACCGGGGAAACCCTCGGACTCGAGAATCTCCACTTCGTCGGGTTCAGGCAGACGCCCGAGCCGTTCGAGTCCGTTGCCGGGATTGAGCAGGCGTCTCATGGTACGTACCTCGCGACCCGGCTGCATGGTGCAGCGTGGCTGAGCACCGTCTTCCGACTGTCATGCGCAGTGTCAGCCGCGAGGAAGCGACCCTTGGCAGCGATCCCGCGACCGAGTCGAGTGTCGGGCATGGTCAGGACGCTCCCGGTCCTTGCCAAGCGCAGATGGCCGCCAGGTCCTGCGCGCGATCGCCCAGTTCCGCCGGAACAATCTTCAGGCCGTCCCCCAGGCGTTTCCATGTGTAAAGCGCGACACGTTCGCGAATCCGGTCCAGCAAAAGGTCGCCGGCATGAACGGCCAGCGTGCCCAGGACAATACGTTCCGGGTTGAGCAACATGGTCAACGTCGCCAGCCCGCGAGCCAGCATCTCGGCTGCTTGGTCGAACGCATACCGGGCATGCGGGTCCCCGGAACGGGCCGCGTTGGCGAGCGCGAGCCCATCCTGCGGTCCTTGGTAACCCTGCTCGAGCGCGACTCTCAGGACCGACGGACCCGAAGCATAGGCCTCGAGGCATCCCGTCAGTCCACAGGGGCAGGTGCGACCATTGGTCGGTTCGACCGCGATATGCCCGATCTCTCCGCCTGCTCCGATCCGGCCCCGGTGCAGGCGACCATCCAGAACCAATCCGCTGCCCACACCGGTGCCGACAGTCAGGAATGCCATGGTCTGGGTGCCGCGCCCGGCACCGTACCGATGTTCCGCCATCGCCGTCGCGTCCGCGTCGTTTTCGACACGCACCGCAACGCCACCCAATGCGTTCCCAAGGCGCGTTGCCAATGGAAAACCAGCGGCACCCCAGCCCGGGAGATTCGGCGCTGCGTAGACCACGCCCTGAGAGGCATCGGTGGGGGCACCCGCGGAGACACCGCATCCCAGCACCGGTCCGGGGTGATCTTTCATGACGGACTTTACGAGGCTTTCGAGGAACGTGTAAAGCTGCTCTGCATCGCCGTTGGCGGGGGTGGGTGCCGCAACTCGGCCCAGCACCGTTCCATCCTCGGTGGAAATGAGCGCCGCCGACTTCGTGCCTCCAAGGTCGATCCCCAGGATTCTGTTCACTTCGCTCTCCCGCCGGGCGGCTGTCGCGTACCCGGGCGAACGCAATCCGGCGATTTCGAGGTCGAAAGGGCGTTCAGCATTGGAGTCGACATGGGTTTCAACCGCTCGGGGACAACCGCCAGTCTTCGATGTGCAGGTCGACACTGACATTTCCCCGGAATTCGTTGGCCTTGGGACGATAGGCGATATCGAGGCGAGTCCCGTTCGGGTATCTGCCAACCCAATCGCCTGATTTGAACCTTACTCCTTTGAGAACCGCGGTCGTCCCGGGAAGTCGGAACTGGAACTGTGCCGTATTCAGATCTTTGCCCACCGCCTTGGCATCCACCAAGACCACTCCCCGTGTCAGGAAGACGGGGGCCTCGTTGCCGCGTCCGTAGGGTTCCAACATGCCAATCGCCTCGGTCAACGCGCGGTTCACCACCTTGCCGTCGGCAATCTCCGCGTCGATCAGCAGCCGTTGGGGTTCGGGAGTATCGGGAACACGTCCCTCCGCAACCGCGTGGATCCGGTCCCGGAATGCCTCGAGGTTTTCCGAAGGGACACTGACACCGGCGGATGCATGATGTCCACCGTAACGTCCGAGCAGGTCCTTGCAATCGTGCAGGGCGTCCAGAAGATTGAAGTCTCCCCAACTGCGGCCGGAGCCGGTGTAGGTGTCCGTTTCGGCATCGAATGCCAGCAGGATGGCCGGCCGCCGGGCCAGTTCGGCGATTCGGGACGCGGCGGGTCCGACCAATCCCTTGCCCCAGCGGGGACCCGCCAGTACCAGGATACGTCGGTCGGTGTTCTCCGGATGGAGCATCTCGACGGAAGCCTCGGTGAGGATGCGTTCCGATTCCTCTCTTCGACGGCGGTTGAGTTCGGTCAGCTCCCCGACCAGGGTCTCTGCTTCGTCGGTATCGCGTGTCGTCAGCAAACGGTAGGCGATGGAGGCATCGTCCATGCGCCCCGCCGCATTCAGCGTGGGGCCGATTCGAAACGCGACATCCTCCGCACGCAGGGTTTCGTTCAGACCGAGGGCCATCAGCAGCGCCATCAGGCCCTTTTTGCGGGGCGCGGCGAGGCCAGCCAAGCCTAGGGCGACCAGGATGCGGTTTTCGCCGACGAGCGATGTAACGTCGGCAATGGTCCCCAGTGCGGCGAGATCAACGAGGTTGCGCCGGAACGCATCGCGCAGATCGGGGCGAACGGTTGCGTACAGGGCATCAAAGACTTTGAACGCGACCCCGGCGCCGCAGAGGTCCCGGAACGGCGCCCGGGAATCCGATCGGTATGGGTTGACCACGGCAACCGCGGGAGGAAGGGTGGGGCCGGGCCGGTGGTGATCGGTGACAATCACATCGATCCCCAGATCGTTGGCGTGCTCGACGGCTTCGATCGCACAGACTCCGCAGTCGGAGGTGATGATCAGGGACGCCCCTTCCTCGAGTGCGCGTTCCACGCCGGCGACCTGCAAATCGTAACCGTCGCCACGGTGGGGGACATGCCCGACCACATCGGCGCCCAGCGCAAGCAGAGCCCGCTGGCAGAGCGCAGCACTGGTCACGCCATCCGCGTCGTAATCACCGTGTACGAATATGCGCTCGCCGTCCGCGATCGCCTGGGCAAGGCGCGCGACTGCCTTGTCGACATCCGGCAGCAACCACGGGTCATGGAGACCGTCCCAGGACGGTTCAAGGAATTTCCGGGCGTCGTGGGTATCGGTAACCCCGCGGTTGACCAGCAAAGCGGCAACCACGGGGTCGATTCCGAGTCCACGGGCAATCCCCTCGATGACCTGCGGGTCGGGATCGGAGACCACCCACCGGCACGAATCGCCATCAAGGACTTGCGGGGATCGTCCGGTGTTCACGAGGAGGTCAGGACCCGGCCCGCGTATTCGCGCCGAGGGACTTGTCGGATGCTTTCCCAAAGAGTCGATGCCAGTCGACCACGATCGGTGCGGCATTGAAAATCGACGAGAACGTTCCCGACAGAATACCGATCAGCAAAGCGGCGTTGAGGGGGCGGATCACCGGACCGCCGAAGATCAGCAGGGCGATCAGGGTGATCACAACCGTCAAGCTGGTGAAGACCGAGCGCGCGAACGTCTCGTTGATCGAGTGTGCGACGATCTCCGAGAACTCCAGTTTCCCTCCCTTGAGATGGAGGTTCTCGCGGATGCGGTCGAAGATGACAATGGTGTCGTGCACGGAAAAACCGATCACGGTCAGTGCCGCGGTGACAAACATCGCATCGATTTTCCAGTTGAGGAAGTAGCCGAGGACACAGAACGCGCCAACCAGCGCCGCGGTGTCGTGCAGCATGGCGAGAATCGCCGCGATCCCGAACTTGATCCCGTTGGCAAATCCTCCGATTGCGAAGCGAAACGCCAGGTAGAACACAATGAACAGTGACGAAAAGACGATCGATGTCAGTGCGTTGCGGGTCAGCTCCGCGCTGATCGACGATCCGATGCGCTCGAATCCTTGGAGGGTGGTGCCTGGGAACTCGCCCTGAAGCTTCCCCACCAGTGCAGCCGCCTCGGGAGCGGAGGTCTCCGCCTTGCCCTCGGGCTTTGGCAGCCGGACATAGACCGTGTTTCCACCTGCCACCTGGGCTGCCGCCTCGGCGATGCCTTGGCTTTTGAACGCTGCCTCCACGGCGGTTCGGGTGACCGGCTTGTTGAATTGCAAGGTCAATTCAGACCCGCCGGTGAAGTCGATCCCGAGTTTGAACCCTCCCAGTGCGGCGAACACCACGCCGGGGATGATCACCGCGGCGGACAGGGCATACCACCGGGCGCGGATATCCACCACGCGCAATGTGGGCCGCCACAACTTGTCGCCACTCCACCGGCGCAACGTTTCGGCGTCCGGCCGGCCGCCCTTGCTGCCGACCAGCAGCAGCAGGAAGGTCCGCGTGACCGTGATTGCGGTGAACATCGACAACGCAACTCCGAGCAACAACGTCAGGGCGAAGCCGCGCACTGCCCCGGTACCGAAGTTGTAGAGGAAAATACTGGTGACCGCGGTGCAGAGGTTGGAGTCGAAGATCGCCGAGAACGCGCGCTGGAATCCCGCGCGAATCGCATGGTGCAGCGTTTGGCCGTCGCGCAACTCTTCCTTGGTGCGTTCGAAGATCAGGATGTTGGCGTCGATCGCCATGCCAACCGAGAGGATGAAACCCGCGATGCCGGGCAGGGTGAATGTCACCGGGATGAGGGTGAAAAGGGTGTAGGTGAACAGGCTGTAGAGAACCAGTGACACCGATGCCACCGCACCGGGCAGCCGGTAATGCCACAGCATGAAGAGCACGATGCCGACCAGGCCGACAATGCCGGCGATCAGGCCCTGGCGGACCGCTTCGGTCCCCAACGTTGCTTCGATCGATTGCTGCTGGACGATGCGCAGCGGCACCGGCAGCGATCCCCCGTTGAGGTAATCCGCCAACGCATTGGCTTCCTT
>CAZYBA010000174.1:2391-6937 GCA_964646105.1 uncultured Armatimonadia bacterium | reverse complement strand
GTCGGAATTCGCATCGAATTTTACGGCATTGTTAACAGGGATTCATCTGTGCAGCCCACTATTTTGGAATGGATTCGCGACCGGGGGGACAGAAATCGACGAGGGTCCTCAGCAGGGACGATGTTTTCAGGAGCTGTACGGTTCGGGTGGGGCGGATGCGGATTCGGCCGCATCGCATCGGCATTGGAATGCCTTCCTGGGAATCGCAGCGTGGGTTCGAGCGGTTTTTTCCCGCGTTCCCGCGAGGTTTGGAAACAATCCACGCACCGTTTGTCGTCGGCATGGGTTGCACAGGATCCGGAACGCGGGTAAACAGCGGATAGGAGCGATCGTAACTCGTATGAAAACCCCTTCCTTTTCCCAATCGCTGGTTGCGTCCGCGGTGCTGGCAATCGCCACGTTGTGTTCCCAACCCGTGTTCGCCCAGGATACGTTCTCGTGGACCTGGACCCAGAAGGTCGGCGATGTCCTGAAGTTCCGGACTTACACCCGCATCACCGCGCGGATGGCCGACAACTCCGGCGACATTGTGATCAGCACCCGCAGCGAGTCCAAGCACGACTACAAGACCGTCGCCGAAGACGGCACGCTGACCTACGAGCAACTCGATGAAAAGGCGGATGCGATTCTGAACGGTGCGCCGATCCCCCCGACCGCGGGAGGCCCCAAGCCAGTCACCATCACCCTGTCGAAGACGGGTTTGCTGACCAAGCGTGTTAATCCGGCCGCCGATCCGTTCGATCGTTCCCAAAAGAGCCTGATCGCGCTCATGGCCATGCCGGCTCCGCCCAAGCCGGTCGCTGTCGGCGAATCGTGGAAGACCGAAGTTCCGAATCCGCTGATGAAGAACAAGACGTTTGTGATCACGTCGACGCTGGTCGGCAAGGACAAGGTCCTCGGCAAGGACGCAATCCGGGTCAAGCAAGAGGCAACGTTCCCATCGGTGTTCGGCGCGGATGAAAACGAAACCCTGGTTGTCAAGACGGAGTACTGGCTGGACGCCAAGGACTACGGCTTGCTGAAGATCGCGTCAACGGTGAAGAATCCGGTCCTGCCGTTCCCGGCCGCCAATATTGTGTCGACCGGTTTGGTGCACCGGATCGTGCCCGGTGTCAACGACAAGGAAGATGCGGACGGCGAGAAGCTCTTCTTCCAGCCGAAAGCCGACAAGTAACTCGAGGTTCGATCCCGAACCAAAGCGCAACGCCCCCCGCCGACAACTCGGCGGGGGGCGTTCTCGTTTTCAGTCCGCTCCATCGCCGGAACGGTGCCGCAACGGCGACTATATGTCGCGCAGGGCTTCTTTCGAGTCGCCGAACGATTTGAGCGAGACTCCGGCCTTCTCCATCAGCGAGAGATAGAGGCTGCACATGCGACGGTTGGGGTTGCGCAGGTAGTCGAGGACACGTCCCGTGCGGATCTTGCCACCGCCCCGCCCCACCATCACGACAGGCAGCTGGTCGTTGTTGTGGTTGCCGGTCATCATGCTGGAGCAGAAGACAATCATGCTGTTGTCGAGGACGGTCCGCTCCCCTTCCTGGATCGCGTCGAGTTTGGACGCGATATAGGCGACCTGCTCGGTGAAGAACCGGTTCACCTTGAGCCAGTCGTCACCGTCCGTGTGCGACAGCAGGTGGTGGATCATGTAGTCCACCTTGAGGTGTGGGAAGCGCAGCGACGAGTGGTCGTTGTTGAGCTTGAGGGTGGCGACACGGGTGGTGTCGGTTTGGAAACCGAGGACCAGGATGTCGCACATCAGGCGCATGTGCTGGTCGATGTCCTGCGGGATGCCGTCTGCCGGTCGGGGCATGTTGGGCTTGTCGAGGGTCGGCCTCCATCCTTGGAGCCGGCCTGCCTTGCCCGATTGCTCGATCCGGCGCTCCACCTCCCGCACCGACGACAGGTAGGCGTCGATGCGCTGCCGGTCCGCCCTGGCCACCTTGCGCTGCACCCCTTTGGCGTCCTCCAGAACGGCGTCGAGGACACTGCGGTCGGTGCGTGCGCCGGGGTCGCGGAAGAGTCGGTCGAACGCGAGGGCGGGATAGAGCTCGAGGGGCGTGGGTGTGGTGGCCGAGCTCCAGGAGATGTGGGAGCTGTAGACCATCGAGTAGTTCTTGTGGATGGCGGCGATGGGAGGCTCGGTGCCGAGGACCAGCGAAGGCACCTTGGTGGATGTCTTGAAGTGTTCTGCCAAGACTTGGTCGACACTGACCCCGCTGCGGATTTCGCCGCCCGGGGCGAGGTGGGCGCCGGTGAGGAGGTTGCCGGTCTGGCAGCTGTGGATGCCGCCGATCAGCGCCTCTTCGTTGTAGAGGCCGCGCAGGAACAGGAGTTTCTCACGGTGGGGGTGCAGCGGCTGGAGCACCTTGCCCAGTTCCATGGCGGCGCCTTCCCCGCGTGCCCACCATTCCCGGCTGTGAAAACCGTTCCCGGAGAACAGGCAGGCGATGCGGACGGGTGGCTCGGATCCGGATTTCCCCGGCTTGTCGTCGCCCCAGACCGGCACCGACTCGAGCCACGGCAGCGCCATGGCGACTCCTGCCCCGCGCAGGAATGTGCGCCGGTGCATGGGTTGGGTAACGGGTTGCTTCATCGGAATCCCTCCCTCTCGATCTGGGCAATGGTACCCATGTTGTTGGTGTTGCGCCCACCCCGGACCTGCCGGAACTGCGGACTGAGAACAATGGTCTCCAGCGCGTCGCCGACGGTTCCGCCCGGTTTGGCGACCCGCCGCACCATTTGGTCGATCAGGTGGGTGTCGGCGAGGGTGGTGGAGCGGCCCAGCGCGTAGCCGAGCAGGCGTTTGCAGAACACCCGCACGACGGTGGCACGCTTTCGGGTGAGGAGCCATTCGCGCAGGCCGTCCACCCCGCGCACCTTCGAACCATCCCGCAGGACGGTCCGGTCGTCGATCGGCTTGCCGGCGGCATCCCGCATCCGCTTGCGCCCGATGGAGTCGTAGGCCTCGAACGCAAAGCCGATCGGGTCGATGCGCTGGTGGCAGGACCAGCAGGCGGGATCCTTGGCATGGCGTTCGGTGATCTGGCGGACCGTGAGGGTGCCGGAGTCTTCGGTTTCCGGCAGTTGCGGAACATTCGGAGGTGGCTTGGGCAGTTTCTCGCCGAGCAGGGTTTCGGAGACCCAGTTTCCGCGCAGGACCGGGCTGGTCCGGGACGCGGCGGCGGCCTTGGCCTGAATGCTGGCGAGTGTCAGGATTCCCCCACGTCCGTACCGGCGCATCCCTTCCATTTTTCGGAATTGCGAGCCCTTGACATTGGGAATGCCGTAGTGCTTGGCCACCGCTTCGTTGACAAAGCCCGAATCGGCGTTGAGAAGCCATGCCACCGGCCGGTTGGACTGGAAGAAATCGAGGAAGAAAAGGATGGTTTCCTCGTAGAGGTCGGCGCGCAGATTGGAGTCGAACTCGGGGAACAGGCGTTCGTTCTTTTCATTGAAGGTGTCGAAGTCGCGCACATGCAGGGCCTGGGCTCCGAATTCGACGGCAAGCGCCCGTGTCCTCGGGTCCCCGATCATGCGCCGGAGTTGGGCCTTCAGGACCGCCGGATCCTGCAGGTTCGATTTGGAAGCGACCGCACGGAGGGCTTCGTCGGGTGCCGACGACCAGAGGAAGTAGCTGAGGCGGGTGGCGATTTCCCAGTTGTCGAGGAGGCGCGGACGCGGGCCGGGTGCGGGTGCCTCGACTCGGAACAGGAAGTTCGGCGATGTCAAGACACTGGTCAGGGCGGAGCGCAACGCTTCCTCCGGATCCACCTTGCGTGCCAGCAAGGTTTCGACACGGCGCCGGATGGCTGCGGTTTCCTCGGGGCGGAGCGGGCGCCGGAACGCCTTGGCGGCAAAGTCCAGCACAGCGTTCAGCTGCCGGGGCGCAGCCCGTTTCGCATCGGCTTCCCAAGCCCGCTTGCGCCCGAGAAAGATCGGCTTCTGATTGGTGAAATAGTCGAGCATGGCCTTGGGTTGGTCCTGCGACACAAACCCGATGAACTGGGGAAGATCGGCTTCCTCGGCCACCGCCTGCCGGCTCACGAAACGGTGTTCGGTCCAGATTTGCTCGAGAAGCGTGCGTTCCGACGGCTCCAGAATGGGCAACAGCGGATCGTCCTCGCGATGGAACATCTTGAGCGACACCACTTCGTCGGTGGGAATGACCGCGGGGAAGCAGAGGAACTTCGGGAAGCGGGTTCGGAATGCATTCCACGACGCTTTCAGCGTGGCGTAGGCGGCCCCGTGCGGTTCGGCGACCACCGGACCGTCCCAGCGGACATCGTCGGCGCGCAGGCCCGTTCCCGCGGCAAAGCGGACAGCACGGTTGCCCGGGCCTCCGGGAACGCTCGTCTCGGCAACCAAGGATCGTCCCGCGGCGAGCTGGGCAGGCAGACGCAGGGCAATCGCCTGCCCGGAACGTCCTGTCAGGTTGCCGTCTTTGTCGAAACGGTTGGCGGGGAGCGCGAACGGGCCGGGAGCGCGTTTCCCGGCGGCGATGCGCACGGTATCGATGCCGGTGAAGAGCGGGCTGTCGATCCCCACC
>CAZYBA010000174.1:0-2381 GCA_964646105.1 uncultured Armatimonadia bacterium | reverse complement strand
GGGTCCGGGGCTGGCGGGGCGCGGACCGGCGAGCAGGGATTCGACAGCGCGTGCGGCGTTCGACGCCGCGGCTCCCGGCCCCTGGGCCAGCACGATTTCCTGCCATTTCGCGAGCACCGACCCCGGCGGGATCAGGGCGAGCGAGCCCGCGGCAACCGTGCGTGCCGGGCCCGACACAAACGACCACATGGCAGGATCTCCGCCGCTTCCCGCGTGCGGATTGCCGGTCAAAATCGTGTCAGCAACATCGGCGCCGAGATCCCAGCGTCGTGGTCCCCCGATTTGGGAGACCGTGAACTCGACATCCGTCAGGTCGCAGCCATGGTTGCCGTCCTTGGCATCCACGCCCAGCACAATCCGATCGCCTTGGGCCACGCGGAAGCGGACCGTGGGCGCCTGAGATTTGCCGCCGAGCGGCACACGGTCCTCAAAGAAGACAGTCGCCCGGTCGCCGCGCCGGTGTTCGGTGAACCAGGCGATGCCGTTGCCGCAGTCGGGATGGGCGTGGGCCACCTTGGCGTCCAAGGCAACCAAACCGTCCACCGGACTGGTCCAGACAATCCCCACAAACTCGTTGGGCGTGGGGTGCGCCACGACCCGGTGCGGGCGGGCCAACCCCGGGATCCGCAATTCGTCGTTGGTGGCGTTCGAGATGACCGCGGGCAGGTCGGTGCCTGCCTTGCGCCAGCCCGACACCCCCTTGCGTCCGCCGTCCTCGACAATCTTCTCGGTGAGGGGCCGCAATTCGACCGCGCGGACGGGTTTTCCGAGCAGGGACGGCTCCACGCTGTCGCTGCCATGGCGCACCCCGGCCAGTTCGTTCCAGCGTGCGAGCAATTCGCGGTCGAGGGCGGCGGGCGGGTTTGCGGACGAGTTCCCGGACGCGATGGCTTCCAGGTAGGCGGCGGTGCCGGCGAAAAGTGCGGTCGGTTCGACTTCGTAACGCGGTCCGTACTCGGGATAGTCGCGCAGGAGCAGGGGCGGTTTGCCAGGCGCCTCGAGGCGGAGGTTTTTCCAGACGACGGGTGCGCCGGCCGCGGAAGGTTCCGCATCCAGTGCGACCAAGTTGACGTTGACGTCGGCCGCGCCCGGCACCGGTTGCAGCGGGACCCGGACCAATCCCGACGGGCTTGCCGGGGGATCGACGGCGAGCTGTCGGGACTTGCTTTCGGCGTAGTTCTCCCCGACCGTGCGGATGTAGTTGCCGATCCGCACTTCGGTCCAGAGCGCCCCGCGCAAGGCATCGATTTCTGCGGCCAGCGTTGCAACATCGGCGGGTGTGGCGCGTTGCCAACGGCTACGCAAGCCGCTCCACGGATCGCCGGCAACGGTTGCACCGGCATCTTTGCCAACGTTAAAGAATTCCCAAAGCAGAGCGAGGTGGCGTGGGTTGACCTTTTCCCGGCGCGCGGCCTCCGCGATGGTGAGCGTCCCCGATCGAAGGGCTTCGCGGTGGATCACACTGGCCCGAAGCAGCGGGGTTGGATCGAAGCGACCCTCCCCGTCGGCGAATCGTTTGTAGAACGCCTGCAGCCGCGCGACGCCTTCGTCGGACCAGTCGCGGCGGGTGGTGGACGGCGAGAAGCGCATTCCGGTGGGGCTAAAGACCGCGTGCGCCGCGACATCGCGGGCGGCGGCCACATATTTCTCGAGCAACGCCGGGGAGATCTCGCCGAGGGCCTCCGACGCGTTGGTGAAGCCTTCCCCACCCGCGCCGTCCGGGGGGAACTCGCGGGTCGGGCGCAGGTCGACCCCGGTCAGGTCGCGGATGGTGCGGTCGTACTCGGCATTGGAGAGACGGCGCACCGGCACCACCCCCGGATCGTCCTTGCGGCTGCGTGCTTCGTCGTCGAGCATCTTGCGGACCGTCTCGAGGAGAACCCGCTTGTCGGCCGGCGGGAGTGTTTTCGAGCCGGGGGGCGGCATTTGTCCGGCTTCGACTTGTTCCAGGACATGCACCCACGGGGTCGGGTCGGCGCGCAGGTGTTCCGAACGTTGGAAGCGGGCGAGGTCGAGGGCGCCCTGCTTGTTCTTGGGGTTGTGGCAGGGAACGCAGTGCTTGTCGACAATGCCCTTGACCTTGGGGAACGAGTCGTTGCCCGGGACGGACGCCGAGCGTGCGGGCACCAGCAACGACACGGCGGCGATGCCGGGAAGCAGGGTTGCAACCGCAAGCGCTTGGCCGCGGGCAGAGAATCGGGGTCGCTGTTTCATGGATGGGTTCCGAGGGTCAGGACGTTTCAACATCGAAAAAACCGGGCTCTCGCGGGGCTATCCGGATAAAGTCGGCGGCATCGGCAGCACACCATTCAGGCTGCCGGGCGCCCATAGTTGCTCCAACGGTTCGCCGGTCGTGGTTCGCCATTTCAGATCGTTCAGAA
>CAZYBA010000173.1:5541-6952 GCA_964646105.1 uncultured Armatimonadia bacterium | reverse complement strand
CGCCTCGCGGATCTTGCCGAGCTAGGCATCGAGCCGGTTGCGCCGGGGGTTGCGCCCGACCAAGCTGCGATCGAGGCGCACACCAAGCAGTGTCTCTTGGCGGTGATCGACAGCCTGGCGCCGATGTACCGGGACGTTTACGAGTTGCGTGACGTTCAGGGGCTCTCCGCCGAGGAGACATCGCAACAATTGGGAATCACGGTGGCTGCGGTGAAGTCGCGCCTGCACCGGGCGCGGGCGATGGTTCGGGAACGCACAGACCAGTCGTTGATGGGGTAATCGACGGGCGTGCGGCACGGCAATGCGAGCCCTTGTCGTTCCGGTTTGCGCGGGCACAAGCGTCGTCGGGGGTGGATTGCCTTTATCTCACACGGACCCGCCGGGGTGTTTTCATGCCTGTGCGGCTTCCTTACCTGGGCGAACCGGCCACAATGCAGAGAACACCGGGCGCCGGCCGGACGTTTCCAGCACGGTGCGGAGTACGCCGGCGAGCAACGGATCGGTTCCTCGGACCTGCAGCCGTTCGATCGCGGCGTGGAAGGTTTCCCGGGTGCGCGGGTGGCTGGGGACCAAGCGGCGCAGTCGGTGTAGGTCAAGGCGCGAACGAAATGCCGGGCAATGGTCCAGGACCCCTTCGGCCTGCAGCAGAACCATGGTTTCCAGGCAGCGCAGGCACTGTCCGCAATTCGAACCGTGGTTCCGGGGATCGTCGCAGACCCACAGGGAATGCAACGCGTCCCGGTCCGCGGCGGCTTGTTGTACGGCGGCGATGCGATCGATTTCTTCGGCGACAGGCACGATGCCGGTGCATTTGGCGGGGGTTTCACTCCCGCGGGACAATGTCTCTTGAATCAAGGGTGAGGGATACGGCTTGCCGGGCATCGCGCACCATTCCAAGGTTGGAGCCAGCGCCGCTTCCGCCGCCGCCAGTGCGATTTCGCGGTACCCACCGAACCATGGGTGGCGTGGATCGGACCAGGTGCGCAGGTTGGTAGTCAATTGGACGAGATTGAGGTCCCAGCCCAGGGCGGCTTGGGAAAGGTTTTCCGAGACCGCGCGGCGGGCGTCGATGTCGTGCAACGGTAACGAAAACCCGTGGACATGGACCAGATGGGTGAGCAGGCGGTGGTGTTGGGTTGCGAACGCATTGGAAATCGATCCGGCAGTGAAGAAAGCTCCCCGCCGAGCGGAATGTCGTTGTGGGAACCGGAGTCTACGTTTGGCGCCAAGATCTGCACTTCGGAAGGCTCCACGCCATAACGCTTGGCCCAGGCGGCGGCCCATGCACGGGTGGCGTTCGACACCGGAGCATCGCAGTGGATGGGAACCCCTGCTTCCAGGGCGCTCGGCAACGCTGCCAAGACAAACGGGTCTCCCGACTGGGCCAACGGGTAGCCGTTGGACGTCCACC
>CAZYBA010000173.1:0-5531 GCA_964646105.1 uncultured Armatimonadia bacterium | reverse complement strand
GGTCGATTCGGTTTCTACGGGGTTGACAACAATGCGAATCATGGAGGTACAGCTCGGAGAAGAGGGGCTGTTCCTAAGGGAAAGCAATCTTCGTGCCAATTCGGTGTGTGTGGGCTGTCGTTCGGCGAATTCACGGTCCGCCCGGCGGTTCGTATGCTGTCGGAGGTGCCGTCCCCATGTCCGGTGTGAACCGGGCGGTTGAAGATTGCCGGCGTGGGGCAGTGTTGCCATCGAACTTCGAACTGAGCCCTCGGTCGGTAGAACGCGATGGGCATTCCGGTGTGCCAGCCTAAGACCATTGGTGTTGCCAAAGCATCGCGTTACCGTAAGAGCATAGAACTCTGGTGTTGTTCCAAATGCGGGCCACTCCCACCGGACGTTCCCAATCTCTGCGGGTCCATTTACCCCCACAACTTCCGGTCCAGCGACCGGTACTGGATTGCCTCCGCAACATGGGCCATGCGGATGTCGCGTTCGCCGGCCAAATCGGCAATGGTCCGCGATACTTTCAAAATCCGGTCGTACGCCCGCGCCGAAAGGTGCAATCGATGGATTGCCCCGGCGAGCAAACTCCGCGTCTCCTCGTCCAATCCACAGTGACGCTGGACATCCCGCGGACCCATCTGTGCGTTGCACCACGGCGGACCCGTCGTGCCGTAACGCTCCCGCTGCCTGCCGCGCGCCTCCTCGACCCGCCCGCGGATCACCGTCGAACTTTCCCCTGCCGGCGGCGAGCCCAGTTCGTCCGTCCCCAGCCGAGGCACCTCCAACTGGATGTCGATGCGGTCGAGAAGCGGGCCCGAAATCCGCCGGCGGTAGGCTTCCACCACTGGCCGCGGACAGGTGCAGGCGCGGAGCGAGTCGCCGAAATAGCCGCACGGGCAGGGATTCATCGCCGCCACCAAGGTGAACCGCGCCGGATAGGTGAGGGTAGCCGCCGCACGTGCGATGGTCACATGACCGTCCTCTAGCGGCTGCCGCATCACCTCCAGGACGTCCCTGGAGAACTCCGGGAGTTCGTCTAGGAATAGAACTCCGTGGTGCGCCAGGCTAACCTCTCCGGGACGCGGCATCCCGCCTCCTCCCGACAGCCCTGCGTGAGACACCGTGTGGTGCGGTGCGCGGAACGGCCGCCGGGCGATCAATGCTTCTCCGGGCGGCAACAACCCCGACACCGAATACAGTTTGGTGACATCCAGTGCTTCATCCACCGAGAGCGGGGGCAGGATGGTGGGCAACCGACGCGCCAGCATGGTTTTTCCCGAGCCCGGAGGACCCACCAGCAGGAGGTTGTGCCCACCCGCGGCGGCGACCTCGAGCGCCCGCTTCACCTGGAACTGCCCCTTGACATCGGCAAGGTCAACGTCACCGAGTGGCGCTGTAGCCAGAAGCGCGGCCGGGTCCTCGCGCACCGGGGGAATGGTCGAGACATCCTCCAGAAACTCAAGGACATCGTTGAGATGGGAAACGGGATGGACATCGATGCCGCCTGCGATCGCGGCTTCGCGCGTGTTTCCGGCCGGCACCACCAGCCGTCGCTTGCCCGCCCGACGTGCCCATACCGCGAGCGGCAGCACTCCTGAAACCGGACGCACGCTGCCGTCCAGGCCCAGTTCCCCGATCAAGACCACGCCTTCGAGCGATTCAGGACACACTTGTCCGCCAGCCGCGAGGATCGCCAGCGCGATCGGAAGGTCGAACGCAGGTCCGGCCTTGCGCAAGTCCGCCGGAGCCAGATTCACCACGATCTTCTTGTCGCCGGGGAATTGGCGGCGTGAATGACGGATCGCCGCCTTCACCCGCTCCCGGCTTTCCTGCACCGCCGCGTCCGGCAAGCCCACAATGGTCGTTCCCGGCAACTGGGCGAGAGACAGCGTCGCCTCAACCCGCACCCCGATTGCGTCCACCCCGAACACCGACGCCGACTCGGATACTCCCAACATGGTCCCTGTTCCTCCGTTTTCTACTCTTTAAAACGGTGGAAAGCAGCCGATTCTGACACCGGTTCGTACCCAGGTTGGACGAGAGATCCGAGATTAACCTTCCCCGGCCGTGACTGCGGCAATTCGTCGGCCGTTCAGCTAAGGATCGACCTCGATGATTCTGCGGTGAGGGAAATGACTCGCCGTCCGCCGGTGACGCCTCGGGGGGAATCGTGTCCTTGCGCGCCGGGGAACCAGGTCGCCTGGGTGTTTCCTTCGAACGCGGTGAAATCGGGTCCTCGCGCGGTGGGGGACCCCGGCGCCGCCACCAACCGAAAATTCACCGCGTCTATCGGGTCCTCGCGCGCGGGGGTACCCAATCCACCGATATCCCAGCATAAGCGGCACTGTCATCGGGTCCTCGCGCGCGGGGGTACCCACCCACCCCCCGCCCAACCCACCCGTGGGTTACAGGCGAAAAGCCGTTTCCGCCAGCATTTTCGGCAAAGTTCATGCAACCTGGGTATCAACGCACCTGGCGCCGCTGCCCAACTTGTCCATCGGCCGACAGGACGAAGGGCATCGAAAACCGCCGACGCCACTCTGTCCCGGAATGGACGGATCCATGGTTGGAGGGGGCACGGGACAGGTTGCCCGTCTTAGGAGTGCCGTTTCAACAATAGGCAAGTTCGGGACCTTCCCGAATGTTCACCGTGGTTTCAACGCCCAAAAAACTACCGCGTCTGCGGCACGGACCGGCCCTGTGCGAACGCGACAATCAATGACGTCACCAACTCCGTTTTCTCATGCACCACCCAGTGGGTGCCGTCCGCGATCCGGCGGACCGTCAGGTCATGGACAACGTCCGCGAGGCCGTCCAAATTGCCCGGCAAGAGCGCGGTATCCGCCATTCCCCAAATCACCAGCGTCGGAACCCGGACAACCACCGGACCGGTTGAACCGAACGAGCCCAACGACGGCGCACCATCGGGTTTGTTTCCGGGAACGGGCGGCCCGACCTTGTTCGCACGGTAATAGTTGAGGCCCCCGGTGAGCGCCCCCGGCTGGCTCCACGCCGTAATGTACGCGTCACGATCGACCTGCGAAATCGATCCAACACCCTTGCGCGCCTCGAGTACCGACCCCACCAAGCCCGCGTAATTGTTGGCCGAAAGCGTCTTCTCTGCACCCGGGGACTGGAAAAACGTCATGTACGCGCTGGCGGCCTGTTGTTTCGGATTGGACGCCAATTCCCGAGCGAAAACCGTCGGGTGGGGGGCGTTCACAATCACGATTCGTTCCAGCAGTTCCGGGTGCGCGGCCGCGAACGCCCAAGCCACCGCACCTCCCCAGTCGTGGGCCACCAGGATGGCCTTCCTATTGGGAGCCAGCGCGCGGATCAATTCGCGCACATCGGCAATCAACATCGGCATCGCGTAGGCGCCCGTCTCCGACGGCTTTTCCGAAAGGTTGAAGCCACGCATGTCCACCGCAACCGCCGTGAACCCCGCCTTGGCCACCCCGGGCATCACGCTCTTCCAGGCGTACCAAAACTCCGGAAATCCATGCAGGAACAACACCAAGGGTCCGTCCCCGACCCGCGCCGCGTGAAACCGGATTCCGTTCGCACGGACATTGGAATGGATGATTTCAGTTTGCGGTCGCAATGGCATTGAAACGGTTTCCGCACGAGCTACAGCGGTCACGATGGACCCGGTGGCCGGCACTCCCGCATGATAACGGCATCGAGACGCTTTGGGCGCGCGCTCCAGAAAACTGGATTTCCCAAGGACGACCCGAAGTCAGCCGAGTCAGCGGTCGCCGCGCACCAAGGTGGTCGCGACTTCCACATGCCCGGTCTGCGGGAACATGTCGAACGGCACCAGTTCCTGAACCGACCAACCGTCCGCCACCAACGCTTTCAAATCGCGTACCGCTGCCGGCAAATGGCACGAGATCAACACCATTTTCCGGGCAAAGCCGAGATTCCCGGCCGCCTTGTCGAGTCCGGAACGGGGCGGGTCGGCGAGCAGGAAATCCACCGGAGCCGGCGAGCGACGCACATACTTCTCGACACGATCCTCCACAAACCGGACCGGGACACCGCGCCGCGCCGCCTCTGCCCGACCCGATGCCGCAAGCTCCGGGTCCGACTCCACCGCCAGGATCGCCGAGCCGGCCGCCGCCAACGGGAACGTGAAATTGCCCGATCCGGCGTACAGGTCGCACGCCGTACGCGCACCCGCCGCCACCGTCTTGACATGGGCGATCAACAAGTCGTTGACAATGGGATTCGCCTGCGCGAAAACCCCGGGAGGGGAAACGGTCTCCACGCCGTCGACCACCCGACGCACCGTCTGGTCGCCAAAATGGAACGGCACCCGGCCGCGGCACTGCACCGACCCACCGGCGAAACGGGCTTCCAGCAAGCCCACCACCGCCTTCAACCGCGTCGACGACAGGGGGTGCGACAGACGCAGGACCGCATAGACGCCTCCCAGGCCCTCCTCCAGCGCGATGTCTGCGGTTTCCGACGGCGACAACGGCCCCAAGACAATCGGCTCGGCGATCGCCGACTCAAGCGCCGGACGAAGGACCGGACAAGACGTCGGCACCAGGAGATCGTGGGAACGGCGGACATAATATCCAGCCCGGCCGTCGAGCGGGTCGACATGCAACGTCGCCCGCTGACGGTATCCAAAATCCGACCCGGCCACGGTTGGGGCCACTAGATCGCACAGGTCTGGGAGCCCGCCCGTACGCAATGCGTCCACCAGCATCGTCCGGCGGGCTTCCCGCTGCGAGTCGCCACCGAGATGCTGCAGATGGCAACCGCCGCAGACCGTGAAATGGGGGCAGCGCGCATCGATGCGGTCTGGGGAACGCTCGACAATGTCGATGAGATCCGCCTCGAGGTGCCGGGTCCAGACGCGGGTCGGGCTGACGTCGACCACTTCTCCCGGCGCGGCGTAGGCCACGAACGCGGCCATGCCCACCCGTGCCGACCCCTCCGGCCCAATCACACGGCCCACCGCCGCGCCTCCGGTCGCAATACCGTTGATGCGAACCTGCAGTGTCTCGTCGGTCGTGTCGGGGGGGGAATCCATGGCCACCAAGGGTAGCATGGGCACCCCGCACGGGCAAGGACTCCATTGCCGATCGTGGGAAACCGCCGGCCGGCGCCCGCAGGCAACGGGGGCGGCAGGGTACACTCGTGTCATGGATGCTGGCGATGGAGTGCGCGAACTGCCGCTCTTCCCGCTCGACCTCGTTCTCTTCCCGGAGATGCTGGCGCCGCTCCATATCTTCGAGGAACGCTATCGGAACTTGGTGAAACGCTGTCTCGAGACCGACGAGCCGTTTGGAATCGTGCTGGTCACTGGCGGCGACCCCGACACCGGAGCCGCACGCACCGCGGCGATCGGCTGTACCGCCCGCATTGTCCACCACGAACCGTTCCCGGATGGATCGGGCAACCCCGGGAGAATACACGGGCTTTGCGAGCGCGAGAACCAGCGCACACAGCAGAAAAGCGCGGAGAAAAAACAACAGCACCTGGTGCCACTGGATCCGGCGATTGCCCCCCTCGGCTCGTGGGGCAACGGCCTG
>CAZYBA010000172.1:6755-6987 GCA_964646105.1 uncultured Armatimonadia bacterium | reverse complement strand
CCACAATGCCGCAAGATCCGTGCCCGGAAGACAGCTACGGCCGTGTTGCCGACATTTACGACCACCTGATGGAGGTCGTGCCCCACGGCGCGTGGATCGCCCGGATCGAAGCGGAGGCAAGAACCCGGAGATTGACTCCCCGCTCGGTTCTGGATCTTTGCTGCGGCACAGGGATTGGATCCCGAATATTGCTGGAGCGTGGTTATCGCCCGGTTGTTGGTGTGGATGCATC
>CAZYBA010000172.1:4915-6745 GCA_964646105.1 uncultured Armatimonadia bacterium | reverse complement strand
CATCCGCGCCCATGGTTGCCCGGGCCCAGCAATTGTCGACCGCGGGCGACGGAAGTGTTTTCGTGTGCGCCGACGCCGGGGATTTCGAACTCGGCGGCGCGCGTTTCGACATGGCTGTCTCGCTGTTCGACTCGCTCAACTACATCCTTGAAGAGGACCATTTACTCCGAGTTTTCAAGCAAGTGCGTTGCCATTTGCTTCCCGGAGCCCTGTTTGCCTTTGACATGAATTCCATCCATGCGCTGAAAACTGGAATGTTCACGCAATCCGATCAAACTCCAAGCCTGCGTCACGAGTGGATTAGCCACTGGGACGAACAGAGTTCGCTGTGTACGGTCGAAATGGACTTCTGGATTACGACTTCGGCGGGGGGGGTGGAATCACACTTCAGAGAAGTGCACCGCCAACGGGGTTGGGCGTCGGGCCACGTTGCGGATCTCCTGCGTACCGCCGGTTTTGTGCAAACACAGATCTACGGCAATTACGGATACCGCAGTCCCCGATCTCGGTCGGACCGTTGGCTGTTCACCACCCAGGTACCCTCATGAATAGAATCTGTTTCGCGCTGTTTTTGTCGATGTTCGCGTTGTTGAACGGATGTGGAAAAAGTGCCACGCCGCAATCCAAGAACTCTCCCGCGGTGGTCGTCTCAACAGACCCTTGGGTACTCACGACGTCCGATCCTCGGGCACCGCGGGGCAACCACGGCATTTACTTGTCAAGCGGTTTGGTGGGAACCACCTGGGGGGCGTTCGGAGCGGACACGAACAGCCGATGCCACGTTGCCGGCATTTACGACGAGGCCGAGAATATTGCCGCGATCGACCTTTTCCAGAACCCCTCCGAACCCGCATCCGGTGGATTCGCCAGCTATCGCCAATCATTGGACCTGCGCACGGCTGTCCTCACGACCGAGGTTTCCCGGACCGACGGATCCGCCGGAACGATCGCCGTGTTTCATCCAAGGCATCTCCCCGATTTGCTGGTCATACGAACCACGGGCATCGCCCGGGATGCCCTAGCCGGGCAAATCTCCGCCCAATGGCCGTTTACGCGCCGATCGCACACCGTGGCGATCCACGGAGTTTCGACCGAGACTGCCGCGGCTCGGACCCTTTTTGTCTCGTTGCGGCGTGACACAGGTCGCTCCGGACGCCCGGCGGTCGAAGTCGCGCGGGTTTCGGCGGAAAATGCCGCCAAGTCTGGGTATGAAGATCTCCTTTCCGGACACAAACGGGAATGGGCGGTCTTGTGGAAGTCGGACATCCTGATCGACGGAGACCGGGAGGCTCAGTCAATCGTCCGCAAGGCGCTCTTCGATCTGCGCCAATCCATTGCTAAATCGTCCACCGATTCCGTCGCCCCCGAAGGGCTTGCGGGAGACTTCTACAAGGGACATGTCTTCTGGGACGCCGAGATTTGGATGTTTCCCGCCCTACTTTTGCAATCGCCCGACCTGGCGCGCACCCTGCTCGATTACCGCTTTGCCAGGCTTTCGGAGGCACGCCGACGTGCACAAGCGGGTGGGTACCGTGGGGCGGATTTCCCGTGGGAATCCGCTCGAACCGGCAAGGAGACGGCTCCGTCCGGATTCAGCGAAGGGCGCCATGTCACCGCGGGAGTCGGATGGGCGGTGCTCCGTTACTGGGAGGCCACTTCCGACGAAAAATGGACTCGGGAACGAGGATGGCCGATGCTGTCCGGTGTTTGTGACTTCTTTGTCGAGGGGTGTGCGTGTCGCTGCAGTGAGCAAAGTATTGGTGCAGTGGCAGCCCCTTGCTGTCTCTCAGCTCTCCCCTGGTGGCAACTACCGAGTACGTATGGTGTGCA
>CAZYBA010000172.1:0-4905 GCA_964646105.1 uncultured Armatimonadia bacterium | reverse complement strand
AAGAAGACACCTTCGGGATATTCCTTGGAAAAGGTCACAGGACCGGACGAATTGGAAATGGGTGTTGACGACAACGCCTACACCAACTCCATGGTGAAACGGGTGTTGAGCGAAGCGTCCGAATTGGGAGGGCAGTTGGGATTGCCGGTTCCTTCCGCATGGAAGACGGTCGCGACCACTCTGGTGATTCCATTCGACTCCGAACGCAATGCCTACTTGAAGGTCCGCGGCGACAAACTGCGCAAAACGAAGCAGGCAGACGGCGAACTCCTGTTCTGGCCCGCCGAATTGAAAATGAAGGAATCGACGGCGAACGCAACTTTTGCATTGCACAAGGCACGCCCCATCAAGAACGGCCCAGCGATGACCAGCTCGATCCACGCCCTTGCCGCAGCCCGACTCGGAGATGTCAAAACGGTTGAATCGGCGTTCCGTGAAAGCTACCGTCCATTCGTCCGGGGGCCATTTCTTCTGTTTTCAGAGAAACGATCGCTGGATCGCTGTGTCTTCCTGACCGGTTGGGGAGGCGTGATCGACGCAATCGGGTACGGAATGGCTCGATTCGATTCGAAAGAACCGAACACGGCAAAAACAGCCAAGCCCACATTGCCCGCCGGATGGAGCCGACTCCGCATCAACGGCGTCCACTCCCGCGGAAAACGGTACGATCTTGAAGTCTCCGCCGACTCGATCGCGGTGACACCATCGGAAAACGAAACCGAGTAAGCTACGATCATGAGTTGCACCATTCCCGCCATGCCGGTCGATCGGTACATCCGATACGACGAACTGACATCCCTGCTGACCCAATGCGCCGAAGCAGCGCCTGAATTGCTACGGGTCGATTCCATCGGAAAGAGTTGGGAAGGGCGGGATATCTGGTGCGCGGTGGTAACGGCCATCGCCACGGGCACGGATCGGGACAAGCCAGCTGTATGGGTCGATGCCAATATCCACGCCACCGAAGTTTCGCCCACCACAGCAGCCCTATGGCTTCTTGAGAAGCTGCTGCGAGGCTATGGGACCGATGCCGAGATAACGCGGGCGCTGGACACCCGGACCTTCTACATTGTTCCCCGGGTGAATCCGGACGGTGCCGAGGTCTTCCTGAGCGACCGTCCCCGCTATCTTCGGTCCTCGACCCGACCCTGGCCTTTCGACGAGGAACCCATCGAAGGCCTGATCCGGCAGGACGTTGACGGAGATGGACGCCAGCTCCAGATGCGTGTTTCGGATCCCGACGGCCCCTGGAAATGTCATCCCGACGAGCCCCGCTTGATGGTACGACGAGACCCGATCGAATCAGGCGGACAGTATTATCGTATTCTTCCCGAAGGGGTTCTCCAGAACTTCGACGGGTGGGAACTGACCGTCCCCCGAAACAAAGAGGGACTCGACCTCAACCGCAATTTTCCCGGCCATTGGCGTCCGGAAGGAGATCAAGTCGGTGCCGGTCCCTACCCCACCTCCGAACCTGAGGCGCGTGCTCTGGTGGAATTCATCACGTCCCACCCGAACATTTGCCACGCCATCACATTCCACACTTATTCTGGAGTCTTGCTCAGGCCTTACGGGACACAGTCCGACGAGGCCATGCCAGCCGAGGATCTCTGGACATTTGAAGAGATCGGAAAAAAGGGAACGGAAATAACCGGCTACCCGGCCATCAGTGTTTTCCACGACTTCAAATACCACCCTAAGGAAGTCATCACCGGAGTTTTCGACGACTGGTGCTACGACCACCTAGGCATCTATGCGTGGACTGTCGAGATCTGGAGCCCCCACCGGGAGGCGGGCATCCTTCAAGGATTCGACAAAGACACAAAGCAAGGTGGTTTTCGATTCACCAGTTGGGGCCGGAACCACGATCTCGACGATGACCTGAAGTTGCTGCACTGGGCTGAGTCCGCTATTCCGGGGGACGCGTATTTCGACTGGCGTCCATTCTCCCATCCTCAACTAGGAGCGGTCGAAATCGGAGGCTGGGACGCGGTCGCAGCATTCCGAAATCCGCCCCCCGCGTTCCTGGAACGCGAAATCAAACCGTTCGCCGATTGGGTCGTATGGCAGGCATTGGTGACTCCGCGCTTGGAAACTCACCGGACTCACGTCGAGTATCTCGGCGGAAACTATTGGCGCATTCGCGCTGCGGTAAAAAACACGGGATGGCGTGGCACCCACTTGACACGCCGTGCGCTCGAGAGAAAAGCGGTAAGAGGGGTGGTTGCCACCATCACGCTGCCGGAGGAAACGCGAATTGTTGCCGGAAAAAGTCGTGTCGAACTGCGGCAACTGGAGGGATTCCACATGAAACCCCCAGCGAACTCCGGGTACAGTGCCGACGTTACCGACAACCGGGCCGTTGCCGAATGGATCGTCGAAGGTGCCGAAGGGGCCTGTATCCGAGTCACGTTCCGCCACGAACGGGCTGGAATGGTGTCGACTGACGTGGAACTTACCGCGAGAGGGACCGTGACACAGTGAACAACAAAATGGGTCGGCTGGGATTCGAACCCAGGGCCAACGCCTTAAAAGGGCGCTGCTCTACCGCTGAGCTACCAACCCACGGTCAAAAGACCGGCCAATGGTACCACGTTCCGGTTTACGTCTCCACGATGCTTCGGTCCGGGGTTGCTTCGTTGATCCTGCTCAGCGGACCGATCTTCCTCGCGGCGACACCCGTCTTTGCGCTTCAGGAGGAAGGTTCACGATCGCAGGTTCGCGCCGAGCAGCGCCGGCAGCAGCGACGTGCCGGCTACCGATCCTATTTTTCGGAAGATACGCAAAAAAGCGACGGGTTTGCGACGGCGCAACAGATCACGGACTTGCGCCGATCTGGTCGCAACAAACTCTGGATTCCAGAAGGGCTGGAAAACAGGGACAACTGGTTGCGCTGGAGTGTCAACGGCATCAGCCCTTGGAACCGCTGGCTAGGCTGGTATCGCGAAGAGCGGCCCGAAGACGCCCCACTCACAGGAACCGGCGCGGATCTTTTGCTCGAAGATCCACTCACGCTTTTGCGTGGTGAGAAACGGACCACCGCAGAATTGCATCGAGTCAGAACCGTCGTGGGTGGCGGATCCAAGAGCGCTCCCGGGCTGCCCGGATTGCGAAATTCCAAACGTTAAAACCTCTCGGTCGCCTGCGAACCAAGGGATACCGCAATCCACCTGTGACCGGGAACAGTCGATCCCGGCGACGTTGTCAACGCCGTTTCGATTCGGCCGGCAATAGTTTCTTGAGGCGCGCGATTTCGTCCCGGAGCGTCGCCGCGTGTTCAAAATCCAAATCGCGCGCCGACTTCTTCATTTCCTTTTCCATATCCGTGATCGCCAGAAGCAGCTGATCCAACGGTAGGTTTTCCGGATTGCGCTCGGACGCGACACGGTAATAACTCTTGGCCTCGGCCACCTTCTTCGACTCGAGGACGTCGCGAATGGCCTTGCGTACCGTTCGTGGAGTCACTCCATGCTCGACATTGTAGGCGATCTGCCGTTCGCGACGACGATTGGTCTCGTCGATCGCACGCTGCATCGAGCCGGTAATCGTATCGGCGTACATGATTACCTGCCCTTCTATGTGGCGTGCCGCCCGGCCGATCGTCTGAACCAAGGAAGTCTCGGACCGTAGGAAACCCTCTTTGTCGGCGTCCAAAATAGCCACCAAGGAAACCTCGGGAAGGTCCAGGCCTTCACGCAAAAGGTTGATGCCGACGACGACGTCGTAGACGCCGAGGCGCAAGTCCCGCAGGATCTCGGTCCGCTCCAGCGTATGGACGTCGCTGTGCAGGTACTGCACCTTGACGGCTATTTCCACCAGATATTCGGTGAGATCCTCCGCCATTTTCTTGGTCAGGGTCGTGACCAACACGCGTTCGCCCTTGGCGGTGCGTATGCGAATCTCGTTGGTCAGGTCGTCGATCTGCCCCTTCGTCGGACGAATCCTAATCTCCGGATCGATCAACCCCGTTGGTCGGATGATCTGCTCGACTATCCGCGCCGATTGGGTTCGCTCGTGGGGGCCGGGAGTCGCGCTGACAAAGATGGCCTGCGGGATTCGGGTTTCCCATTCCTGAAAACGCAGGGGGCGATTGTCCGCAGCGGATGGCAGCCGGAAACCATATTCGATCAACGTATCCTTGCGGCGCTTGTCTCCAGCGAACATCGCATGGATCTGCGGAAGGGTCTGGTGGGATTCGTCGACCACCATCAGGAAATCCTCTGGGAAATAATCGAGCAACGTGTTGGGAGGCGTTCCCGGAGCGCGGCCATCGAACCATCGGGAGTAGTTCTCGACTCCGGAGCAATATCCCAATTCGCGAATCATCTCCAGATCGAACCGGGTTCGTTGTTCAATCCGCTGTGCCTCGATCAACTTCCCGGCCGCCGTGAACGCCTCGACCTGGGCACGCATCTCCTTCTCGATCCCCACCAGAATGGTCTCTACCTTGTCCGGGTCGGAAACGAAGTGGCTTGCCGGGAATACGGTGATCTCGTCGCGCTCGTCCAAGGTCTCGCCGGTCAGCGGATCCACAGCCTGAATTCGGGAAACTGTATCCCAATCGAAGTGAATTCTCAGGATGATTTCCTCGTCCTTGGGCTGGATCTCCAGGATGTCACCGCGTACCCGGAACGTTCCGCGCGTCAACACCAGATCGTTCCGTGAAAACTGGATGTTCACCAAACGGCGCAGAATCTCGTCCCGGTCGCATTCTTGACCGATTCGGAACCATACCAACTGGTTGCGATACTCCTGGGGCGATCCAAGGCCGTAGATACAGGAAACCGACGCGACGACTATGGTGTCGCGCCTCTCCAGGACCGCTTGTGTCGCCGAGTGGCGGAGACGATCGATTTCCTCGTTGACCGAGGAGTCCTTTTCGATGAAGGTATCGGTCTGCGGAAT
>CAZYBA010000171.1:0-7077 GCA_964646105.1 uncultured Armatimonadia bacterium | reverse complement strand
ATGGAGTTCCCGGACCTGATCGAGCTTCAGAAAAAGTACGGCGACCGCGGGTTCACGGTGGTCGGAATAGTCCAGGAAGGTCCGGAGGCCACTGCCGAAGCCAAGCAGGTGGCGCAAGATTCCGGCCTCAACTATCCCAACCTGATGATCACGCCCGAGATCGCAAGCGGGTACTCACAGGTCAACAACCTTCCCACATCGTTCCTGATCGACGGCAACGGCAAGGTGGTTTTCCAGTATGTGGGCGTCGACCCGGGAGACCCTCCGCTGAAGAAGTTCGGTCGCGAGATCGAATCGCGACTCTGACCCGATGCGCGTCCGCAAGGCCGTGATCACGGCGGCGGGGCGTGGGACTCGAATGTTTCCCGCCACCCGTTCCATCCAAAAGGAAATGTTGCCTTTGGTGGACATCGACGGTGTCGTGCGTCCGACGATCCAGATCATTGTCCAAGCCTGTGTCGACAGCGGGATGGAGGAGATCTGTGTCGTGGTGGAGCGCGGGGGCGGTGCAGGGTTCCGTGCGCATTTCCGCGGTCTCGACTCCGACGAAGCCGCTGCGTTTTCTAACAAGCCATGGGCGCTCGAGGAAGCGTCCCGTATTGAAGCGCTCGCCAATCGGATGACGTATGTGGAGCAGCCTACGCCGGAGGGATTCGGGCATGCGGTGTTGCAGGCACGGGAGTTCGCCGCCGGGGAACCGTTCCTGCTCCTGCTCGGCGATCATGTGACCACCCCGGGACCTGGTGCGCCGTCGTGTTTGCGCCAGGTTGTGGATGCGATGGAATCGACCGGCGGTTCTGTGTCTGGAGTGTTGGTGGAGACGGCTGCGAATGTGCCGTCCACGGGGATTGTGCGTTGCGCATTGCCGGCAGGCATGGATACCCCGCTGCCGCGCGCGGTTCTTCGGATCGAATGTCTGCAGGAAAAGCCAACCTTGGTCGAGGCGCAGGCATTGCGAACGCCGGGGCTGGCTGACGGCAGATGGCTCGGGCATTTCGGAATCCACGGGTTCGCGCCGGATGTGTTCGATTGTCTGCAGGAGTTGGTGGACAACGATATCCGTGTGAAGGGCGAGTACCAGCTGACCAGTGCTCAGGAGCGTCTGCTGTCGCGTGCCCACGCGGGTACGGGGCCGGCGTACCATGCGTTGTTGGTGGATGGGACCCGCTGGGACATAGGGACTCCGGACGAGTACCGGGCGACGGTGGCGGGTTTGGGCTGAAAGGCGAGGGCGCGCCTCGTGTCCGTTGTCGGAATGTGGCGTTGGTGCGCTGCGCGCGTTGTTTGTTTTTGTTGATGCGTTGTCGCGCTTCGCGCCCGTTTTCGTTCCGGGCAGCGAATGACGTGTGTTGGTTCCGGGCATCGGATCCTATGTCGCGTTTTCCCGGGCACTGAAGTACCCGTCCCATGGCCTGTCGGCCGATCGTCCTCCGGACGTGTTGTTGTTGCGCTGCGCGCGTTGTTTCGTTTTTGGTTGTTGCGTTGTCGCGCCTCGCGCCCGATCGGGTACCGGGCAATGAATACCCCGTCTTGATGGCCTGTCGGCCGTCTGTCTTCGACGGGACCGTGAGGTGGCAATCGGGGCATTGGTTGCTGAGGCCATTTCGTCCAAAACGCCAATGTCGGCATCACCCGACGCCGTCGCAGTCTCCCGCAAAACGGTCGGAGCCGATCGCCGACTCGGCCGCAGGCCTTCAGCGGGAGAGTTCACTCTCCCAAAAACGAATAAGGAAACGGAAACGGAAACGCGCAACGGGATCGGGATCGAGGGCCAGATTCGTGTCCGCCGAAGACGATCCCCATGGGGCACCGTGCTATAATCCTTCGGCCCGGACGGGCGACGTTTTTTCACCCATTCACCCCTGAGGAAGTTTCCATGATCGACACAACTATCGAAGACATCCGCGCCCGTGAGGTGCTCGACTC
Source organism: uncultured Armatimonadia bacterium (assembly GCA_964646105.1). GTDB lineage: Bacteria > Armatimonadota > Armatimonadia > Armatimonadales > Armatimonadaceae > CAIRTT01. The sequence goes on along the minus strand of CAZYBA010000171.1, from coordinate 5,151 downwards.
CCGCGGCAACCCGACCGTTGAAGTCGATGTCATTCTCGCTGACGGTTCCTCCGGCCGCGCCGCGGTTCCCTCCGGAGCGTCCACCGGCGCCCATGAGGCGGTCGAACTGCGCGACGGTGACAAGGGGCGCTATGTCGGCAAAGGGGTTTCCCAAGCGGTCGCCAATGTCAACGAAATCATTGCGCCGGAACTGGTCGAGATGGACGCCGCCGATCAGGTCGCGATCGACAACATGCTCCTTGAGATCGACGGCACCGAAAACAAGGGCCGTCTGGGCGCGAACGCCATCCTCGGGGTCTCCTTGGCGACCGCGAAGGCCGCGGCGGAGGCGGTCGGACTGCCGCTGTACCGCTATGTCGGCGGGGCGGGCGCGCGCCAACTGCCGGTTCCGATGATGAACATCATCAATGGTGGCAAGCACGCCGACAACTCGGTCGACCTCCAGGAATTCATGGTCATGCCGGTCGGCGCCGAGTCGTTCACCGAAGCCTTGCGCTGGGGTGCCGAAATTTTCCACGCGCTCAAGGGAGTGCTCAAGAGCAAGGGCTACGGCACGGCGGTGGGTGACGAAGGCGGCTATGCGCCCAACCTCAAGAGCAATCAGGAAGCCCTCGATGTCATCATGGAGGCGATCACCAAGGCGGGCTATACGCCCGGCGATCAGATCCGCATCGCCATGGACCCCGCCACCACCGAACTCTACGAGGAAGCCAAGCACCAGGGCCAGGAAGGCAAGTACTTCTTCTGGAAGTCCAACATCATGAAAACCCGCGAGGAAATGGTGGCGTTCTGGGCAGACCTCGCCGCCAACTACCCGGTCATCTCGATCGAGGACGGAATGGCGGAGGACGATTTCGAGGGTTGGAAAATGCTCACCGACGCGTTGGGATCGAAGGTGCAGTTGGTCGGTGACGACCTGTTTGTCACCAACACCAAGCGCCTTTCCGACGGTATCGAGCGTGGCCTCGGCAACTCGATCCTGGTCAAAGTCAACCAAATCGGAACCCTCACCGAGACGTTGGCGTCGATCGAGATGGCCAAGCGGGCCGGCTACACCGCCATCCTTTCGCATCGCTCGGGCGAGACCGAGGATGTCACCATCGCCGATTTGGCCGTGGCGACGAACTGCGGCCAGATCAAGACCGGTGCGCCGAGCCGATCGGACCGTGTCGCCAAGTACAACCAACTGCTGCGCATCGAGGAAATCCTCGGCGATACCGCGGTGTACGACGGCCTCAAGAGCTTCTACAACCTGAAATAGTCGAAGAGACGATTTCGTTTGACAGGAACGAGGCGCCCCGCATGCGGGGCGCCTTTTGTTTTGGGGCCAATTGTCGAGACTCCGACACCGGGCGACGGATGGTCGATGCCGGGTTGACGCGACCGCAGGGGGCGCGACAACCGGGGACGTTTTCGGACGGTGATCATTCCCGCCGCCAGCGGATCCAGGCCAGGTAACCGACCGGACTTTCGTCAAAACCGTCCGCAGGCGATTCGGACGCGGTCCCCGGGTTGCGCATCGGCCAACGTTTCCCAACCTGCCCGCGCACACAAAGGACATCGGTCTCGACGGTCCCGCGGCTTGCGTACCCTTTCATCGTCGGTACCGTGTAGAGTCCGGGTTGGGGACGTTCGGGATCGCCGCGGTTGGTGGATATCTCCGAGAGGGCAATGCCCGGTTGGGGCGCACGCATCCACAGCCAGCCGTCCACGTTCGAGCGACCAGGATCGGGATCGACAACGCCGTCGACCTTTCCGCCGTCCCAATGCAATGCGAGGCGAAACGCGGTCGATGTCCCGGGCGACGCCTGACGTCGCCACTGTCCGCCGACCGTCCCGAGGACCGGTGCCGACCGGTTGCCGGTCGGGGTATGCCTGGCGGTGACCGGATGCCGTACCGAAACGAGACGGCTGTCGCGGTTCAGCACAAACCACACGGTTCCGTCGTGGGTGACCGTTGGAAACTGCGGATAATCCAGTCCGTCAATGACAGTCTTGGACATGCCGTCGCGCGGGTCGACAAGCATCAGTCGTGCGGTGTTCCCGTTGTCGTTGTCGTTCGCCTCGTTCAACACCCAGATGTGGTTCTCGTGTCCCATCGCAATGCCGCGGGTGCGCGCAAGCGTGGTTGCCACGGGGGTCAATCGGCCGGTCGGTTCGATTCTGACAATCCGCCCGGAGGACGATCCGACGATTCCGTATTCGCTGACATAGGGGATATTGTCGCGGGAGACGGCGATGCCCTGCGGGGTGCGGAGGCCGGTTGCGGCAACCGTGGTTTTTCCGGTGCGTGGGTCGTGGCGCAGGACGCAGGGGGAGGCGCCAGCCCACCGCGAACCGGCTTCACAGACAATCCAGACCATCTGGTCGGGGCCGACCGCAATTTGGCGGGGGCGGGTGATGCCGTCCACCACGATGGTTTCTCCGGTGCCGTCCGGGTGCAACCGCAGAATCCGCCCCGGGTTGCCTTGGTCTCCGAGGTCCTGGCCGACGTACAGGCTGCCGTCGCCCGCGACCGCGACTCCGAACATTCCCGGGAGTCCGGCGCGGACCGTCGCGGTGCGCCCGGAGCGGGGATCCAGCCGCCGCAGCCGTTGTCGATTGAACTCGGCGAACCAGATTTGGCCGTCTGGTGCGGCCGCGCACCCGAATGCGTAGTGGGCGAACGCGACCGGGGTCATGCCATCGGGAGTACCGCCCCGGCCGAGGGGAAGCGGCTTGCTCACGAACGTCCGGGAAGATGGGCCATCAGAAGTTCGGCATAGCGTGCGGAAACCTGCGCCGCCCGCGCGACATCGTTGCGCTGGTTGGTCAGGTCGGAGTCCCGATGGCCAGAGGTGGCGAGAGCGTTGTCGAGTTGTTCGGTGGCGGTTTCGAACGTCCGGGCGGCAAGCCGTGCGCGCAACGCGACATCTTCCCGCAGCCACGGGCTTTGCATCGGTTCGTCGGTCACCATGTAGAACCCACGTCGGTTTGCTTGCCACGATGGGGTCTGCCACGATGCTCCGCACACCGCGCGACCGTCGCCGTAGCGGGACTCGTCGAAGATGCGTCGCAACGCCCAGCTGGCATCCCACGGGAAGAGTTCCATCGCGGTCGCGGTGTTCTCCCAAGCGTCCTCGAGCATCGGGACTCGGGCGGATCCGTATGGTTCGGCGACATTGGCCACCAAGTTTCGCAACGGAGTGTCCGGGGCATTCAGCCAGTTGCCCAGCAAGGCGGTGTTGACGGAAAAGTGGTCTGGCACCAGTCCGTAGTATTCCTTGATGCCGACCACACCGTCGGTTTTCCGCAGCGCGTCCAACTGCTGGAACACCAGGCGCGGGCAAGCGAGGTGGGTGAGGGGGTGGATGTCTTCCCCGGCACCGCCGAAGAACCCTTCGCCGATCACGGGAATTCCGCGTCGTCCGGCGAGACGAGCCAGGTTTCGAAACCAGATGTCCGTGGTGTTGGTGAACTGGACCTCGGCGATGGTGTGGTGCAGGATCAGTCCGAAGTGGTCCGGACGGATGCGGTCGGCGATGGCGAGTGTCTGGCCTGCGGAGAGTTCCCAAGGTTCCCACCAGAGGCGGGCACCGGGCTTGGCTTGCTGGACTGCATCGACAAGTCCCTCGAGGAACGGAATCAGGCGATCCTCCAAGGGAATTGCCTGGCAACGGGGGCAAGGTCCGTACGAGCTGCACAGCCATGCGTCCTGATCGTAGGTGTAGATCATGACTTCGTCGATGGTCGGGAATTCCTCGAACAGGGTGCGCAGCTTGGCTTGGTATGCGGTGAGAACGTTCGGGTCGGAGATGCAGGTGGTGGCGTCGGTTTGCGGGCCCTTGGGAATACCGAAGTGGGCGAGCGTGCGCAGCCCGTGTCGTGCGGCCGCTTTCAATCGTCGGTGCCACTCTGCGCGCATGGTTTCGTTCTCGAGGTCTTCGAGGTTGAGGACTTCCCCGCCCGGCCGACCGCCCCAGGCGATGTGCAGTTGGAGCGTTTCGAAGCCGGTTTCGCGCAAAGTGGCGAGTTGTCGGTCGGTCCAGCGGACATCGGGGGTGGTGGGATGTCCGAGAATTCCGATGCGTCTTGAGAATGGGAACGTCGTGGTTGCGGGCATGGGTCGGATTATATTGCGGAACGTCTTGGAGAGGGCGATTCTGCGCAGCGGGCCTGGTTGGGCGGACGGTAACTCGGTGCGATGCGCGACGCGGCGGTTTTCATGCCTTCCGCGAATCCAACACCGACTGCACAACCCCCGCAACCCGTTGGCCTAGGCGACGCGCCGTGGTCCACTTGCCGCCGTAGACAGTCACCACACCGCCCGGCAACTCCACCACCGCCTCGCGGCTCGCCCCGCTGGTCCCTCCGGTTGAACGCACAATCGGACGCAGGCCGCTGTAGTGGGAGACAATGTCCCCGAGCATCAACGGTGTCCGGAACCACGCGTTGTGCGCCGCGATCAGTTCGTCACGTTCCGCCTCCGCCATCTCCGCCGTGTCCGGACTCTCCTGTTTCGCCTCGGTCGTCCCCAGGATCGCCGTGTCTGCACTCCACGGCAGGAAGAACAAGATCCGACCGTCCACATGCGGCAACACCACCGCGTGTGTCAACGACCGGCGGACCAGAAGGTGCGAGCCCCGCACCAGCATCAGTCCTGTCGACGCCGATTCGCCCTGTCCAAGTCCCGTGGACGCGAGGCGTTCCGCCCAGGGTCCCGCCGCGTTCACCACCGCGTCGAACTCCCAGCGGGTGCCGTCCGCCAGTGTCACCGCGTTCGCCGAAACCGATTCCACTTGAGTCCGCGTCCGCACATCCACCCCGCGTCCGCGCAGCTGGTCGACCGCCCAGCACCCCAGTGCCTTGTCGTCCATCAGCGCATCTGTGTACGACCACGCCCCGACCAGTTTCGACAAATCCAGGTCAGGGAAACGGCGTCCCAGTTCGGAGCGCGACACCCAGCGCGATCCCGCAAAGCCCGAACCCAGCGCCAGCACGTGGTAGAGCGCCACGCCGGCGCCGAACAGGAAGAGCGACCGCAAGTCGCCGCGGTGGATCGGGATGTGGGCGCGGAACTCGCGGACCAGCTGCGGGTTGTTGGCACGCCACCAGGATCGTTCCTGCAACGCCTCGCGGACCATGCCGATGCGGAATTTGGCCAGGTAGCGC
>CAZYBA010000170.1:4725-7089 GCA_964646105.1 uncultured Armatimonadia bacterium | reverse complement strand
CCGAGTCGGAGCGCTACTCCGGCGACGCGTCGTTGATACTTGCCGACATCGACACCGAGCGGCTGGTCGCCGAGCGGATGCGCCAAACCAGCTGGGGCGACAGTCGTCAGGATTTCCGGGATCGAATTCGCGGATACCGGACGGTCACCTTCGCGGGAGCCCTTCCGACCGTGCCGGTACGGACCGTCCGCCGGATTCCCCGGGATCCCTATGTGCCTGCGGAGGGTCCGCTTCGGGACACTCGATGCGCCGAGACCTATGCGATTCAGGTGCATGGGCTTGAGCAACGGATGCGGGCGTCACGGTTCGAACGCATCGCGATCGGCGTGAGTGGCGGGCTGGATTCCACCCATGCGCTGATTGTCGCTGCACGCACCATGGACCGTTTGGGAATCCCGCGCAAGAACATTGTCGCGGTCACCATGCCCGGCTATGCGACCTCGGACCGCACGTTACGCAATGCACGCCAACTGATGGAATCGCTCGGCGTGGATGCGCGGGAAATCGACATCCGTCCCAGTTGCGAGCAGATGATGCGCGACATCGGGCATCCGTTCGTCGAAGGCCAGCCGGTTTACGACGTGACCTTCGAGAATGTCCAGGCCGGCGAGCGCACCAGCCACCTGTTCCGGCTGGCGAACCAGGAAAACGCGTTGGTGCTGGGCACCGGTGATCTTTCAGAACTCGCGCTCGGCTGGTGCACCTACGGCATCGGCGACCACATGAGCCATTACAACGTGAACGCGAGTGTGCCGAAGACCCTCATCCAATTTCTGATCCGCTGGGTGGCTTCGCGTGACTTGTTCGGTCCGCAAGTCTCCCGCACCCTGATCGATGTCGCCGACACCGAAATCAGCCCTGAACTGATTCCCGGCGACCCATCCGCTATTCAGCCCGCCCAACGCACCGAAGACAAGATCGGTCCCTACGTCCTGCAGGATTTCCACCTCTACCACCTCACTCGATACGGTTTCCGTCCCGACAAGATTGTGTGGTTGGCCGAGAACGCGTTTGGTGATCAGTTCGATCGCGCCACTTTGGTGAAGTGGCTCGAGCTGTTCCTGCGGCGCTTTTTCAGCCAGCAATTCAAGCGCAGCTGCATACCAAATGCGCCGAAAGTTGGCTCGGGTGGTTCGCTGTCGCCGCGTGGGGACTGGCGCATGCCGTCGGATGCGCGCGTCGACTCCTGGCTGGAGGTGTTGCGGCGGGAAGTTCCACTCGATACACCTCCCGAGGTCTTGTAGCGTCCTGTAGACCGTGCGTGTCCGGGTCGCCCGGTCTGCCATGTTCAGGCGATCTCCGTTTTGGCCGAATTTCGGTCGACCAGATGTCCTGAGGCACACCACATGGAGGGGGATGGACGTTCGCCCGTGTGGTTCTCGCTCTTCTTCGGTCGTCGTCGAGGAACCGGAACACGACCCGCGCGGTATAATGCCCTGAGCGAGTTATTCGCGCATGTCACGTTCTCCGGTCCTTCAAACCGGTGGAAAGGACCCCCCACACATCATGGCAATCTCCTTGGAAATCGCCCCTGAGTCGGCCACGTGCCCGATTTCCCTCACCGACCGCGCCGCGCAGGAAGTGCGCGACATTCTGGAGCAACAGGGCAATCCGGAAGGCATCCGGCTTCGTGTCTATGTCTCCGGCGGTGGATGCTCCGGCCTGCAATACGGCCTTGCTCTTGACGAGTCTGTCGATGAGGGCGATGAAATCCACGCCACCAACGGCGTCGAGGTCATTCTCGCCCCGATGGATGTCCGCTATCTCAAAGGTGCGATTGTCGACTATGTCACCACCCCGATGGGCGGTGGGTTCAAGGTGGACAATCCAAACGCCGTCAAGTCCTGCGGATGCGGATCGTCGTTCTCGGTGGAAGACGACGAACAGGGCCGGACAATCACGGGTGGCTGCGGATCCTGCGGCAGCAATCGCTGATCCCCCATCCCACGGCAACGGCCCCGCTCCCGGCGGGGCCATTGTTTTTTTCTGGAACCCCTTGCCGCCGGCGGCGGTTGTAGGCGCATACCCTGCAGAAAGTTGATCGATGCTGACCTACTCACGCACCTTGGCCCAACAACGTAGCGCCGGATATCCGTCATTCGGCAACGACATCGAGATGTGTCGCCATCTCACGCACCGTTACGCCAAGAGCTTCAGTGTCGGCATCCGGCTTTTTCCCTCTCGGGTCCGCGTCGCCACCTACGCGCTGTACGGATTTGTCCGCCTCCCCGACGATATCGTGGACGAAAAGGGACTCGACGACACGCAGGCGCATGCCGAACTCAGCGCGTGGGTCGACCGCTGGAATGATTGCCTCCTTCGTGGTGGAGACAGCGACGAACCCGTCCTGAGGGCAATGGCATG
>CAZYBA010000170.1:0-4715 GCA_964646105.1 uncultured Armatimonadia bacterium | reverse complement strand
GATGCGCAACTACGGCATTCCCCGCTCGTGCGCCGACGACTTCTTCGCCGCCATGCTTGCCGATACCACCACCAAGACGTACCAGACCTACGAGGATCTCTGCGGCTACATGCACGGATCCGCCTCGGTTGTAGGCGAGATGATGTGCCACATATTCCAGACCGACAACGATGCGGCATTCCTCTACGCCCGCCGTCTCGGCGAAGCCTTCCAGATGACCAACTTCCTGCGTGATGTCGACGCGGACTGGCATCAGCGGGGGCGCATCTACATACCTCTCGCGGATTTGGAGCGTTTTGGCCTGAACGCCGCCGCCATTCGCAACCGCGAGTTCTCCGAACAGTGGCGTCAACTGATGCAATTCGAAATCGGACGAACCCGCGAATTGTACCAAGAAGCTCGTTTCGGCTTCCGCTACCTTCCGGAAGACTGTCGCCTTGGTGTTGCCGCCGCTGCCGACATTTACGAGGCTATTCTCGACAAGATCGAGGCGGTCGACGGCAACGTTTTCCAAGGCCGCGTCTCGACCAGCAACTGGGAGAAAGCGTCGCTCCTCGGCCGACGTCTCCTCAACCGTTGAAATCGCCCCCCTCGACGCCCCCGAACACTACCGTCGTCATTGGAGGCGGCATCGGGGGTCTTGCCGCGTCGATCCTGCTCGCAAAATTGGGACGCGATGTCGTCTTGGTGGAGAAGAACGAAACTCTCGGAGGGCGGGCCCGTGTCTTTTCCGAAAACGGCTTCCGCTTCGACATGGGCCCTTCCTGGTATCTCATGCCCGATGTGTTCGAACATTTCTTCGAACTGGTCGGCAGGCGCATATCGGATTACCTGACACTGCACCGTCTGGACCCCTCGTACCGAATCCATCTCCCGCACATTGCCGAACCGGTCGACCTGACGTCGGATCCGGCCCGCGATGCACAAACCCTCCGTAGATTTGAACCGGATGCTCCCGATCGGCTCGAACGTTACCTGAGCCGCATCTCAGGAGAGTATGCGCTCTCCATCAAATCGTTCATCTACCGTAACGCCAACCATCCGCTGGATATGCTGACCTGGAGCACCGTCCGCGACGGCAGTCGACTCCCGTTGCTGCGCAGCATGCACCGCCACCTGAGCGATTACTTCCAGAGTGATGAAATCCGCCGGATTCTCGAATACCAGACCCTGTTTCTGGGCAGCCCTCCCCACCGGACCCCCGGCATCTACGGAGCCATGAACCATGTGGACTTCGCGATGGGGGTCTTCTACCCGGAAGGCGGCATCGGAGCCATTGTCAACGCGCTCCAGCGACTTGCGGAAGAGTTCGGAGTTACGATCCGAACGTCGGCGCCCGTCCAGCGCATTGTCACCGAAATCGCCGGACATAGGCGTCAACACGCTGTCACCGGAGTTCAACTCGAAACCGGTGAGTTGATTTCCTGCAACGAGGCTGTGTCGAACGCCGACATCTGGCACACCGAAACGCGTCTTTTGGACAGTTCCGCCCGAGCCTATCCGGAACCTTGGTGGGAAAACAAGATCACATCCCCCACGGCAGCCATTCTCTACCTCGGTATCCGAGGCCGCTGCGATGGTTTGGTACACCACAATCTGGTGTTTCCCGCCGACTGGGAACGAAGTTTCGCCGAAATGTTCGAGAATCCGGCGATTCCTACCGAACCGAGCCTGTACGTTTGCTGTCCCAGCCATACCGACCCGACGGTGGCTCCCGAGGGTTGCGAGAATCTATTTGTGCTTCAACCCTTGTCTCCGAAACTTTCCGTTTCGGACACCGACTGGGAATGCCTGCGCGGACGGTTGCTGGACACGTTGGAAACCAAGTTTGGAATCACGGGAATCCGCGACCGCATTGTCGTGGAACGGCGTTACCACGGGCCTGATTTCGCGACCGATTACAACGCATTCCGTGGAAACGCCTTGGGCGGGCTCGCCCACACGTTGTCCCAGACATCCGTGTTGCGCCCGCACAATATCAGTTCAAAAGTCAACGGTCTTTACTATGTCGGGGCTGGGACCAATCCGGGCATTGGGATGCCGATGTGCCTGGTGAGTGCGGAATTGTTGCTCAAGGCTGTAGTCCGGGATCGTTCCGACGGCCCATTGCAGCGGTTCCCCGACGGTCCGCGCTGAGTGGCATCGAGGAACGGCAAAACAAAACGGGGTCCCCGACCGTTGGCCGGGGACCCCGTATTTCTTTCGATCAGCGACTAATCTTCGAGCAGTTCGGTTTCCTTGGCCTTCTGAATTGTCTCCAGTTCGGCCATGAACGTGTCGAGGATTTTCTGAATGTCCTTTTCGGCGCGCTTCGCTTCGTCCTCGGTCACTTCCTCGTCCTTTTTTGCCGCCTCGATCGCATCGCGACGGATGTTGCGCAAGGAGACCTTGGCCGCCTCTGCCTTTTGGCTGAGTTGCTTCACAAACTCCTTGCGTCGCTCGGTGGTGAGGGCAGGAATATTCAGGCGAATGGTAGCGCCGTCGTTGTTGGGGGTGAGGCCCAGATTCGAATTGGTGATTGCCTTTTCGATCAAGGGGAGCGCCCCTTTGTCCCACGGGGTGATCAGCAGCGTTCGTGCTTCGGGAGCGACCACGGTGCCCAGTTGGTTGACGGGCATGGTTTGCCCGTAGTAATCAACCTTGATGGCATCGAGGATGGCGGGATTGGCGCGTCCCGTGCGCAGTGTCGCGAAGTCGGATTGCGCCGCCTCGATGGATTTGCGCATCCGGGATTCAACGTCCTTGATAATGGTGGATACACTCATGACTTGGTCCTTCCGACCAGCGTACCGATGGGATCTCCCATCACGGCCCGCCGGATGTTACCGGGCATCCCGATGTCGAAGACGATAATCGGGAGGTCGTTTTCCATGCACACCGCAAAGGCGGTGAGGTCCATGACGCGTAGTTTCTTCTGAATTGCTTCCTCGAACCCGACTTGGCGATAGGGAATCGCGTCTGCGTGGTGACGAGGATCCTTGTCGTAAACGGCGTCGGTTCCGTTTTTGGCCATCAGGACAACGTCGGCGCCGATCTCGAGTGCGCGCAACGCCGCCGCGGTATCGGTGGTGAAGTACGGATTGCCGGTCCCCGCGGCCAAGATGACCACACGGCCCTTTTCAATGTGTCGGATGGCCCGGCGTCGGATGAACGGTTCGGCGATCTGCGGAATCGGAATGGCGGTCTGGACCCGGGTTTGTACGCCTGCTTTTTCCAGACCATCCTGCAACGCGACAGCGTTGATCACGGTCGCAAGCATCCCCGCGTAGTCGGCGGTGGCCCGTTCCATGCCCTGGCCGGCGGCGGCGACCGCACCCCGGAGGATGTTGCCGCCACCGACGACGATCGCAACACCCGTGCCTTCCGCGGCGATTTCCGCGATGTCACGGGCGATGGATCCGATGGTATCGGGCGAGATGCCGTAGCCTTGCTCCCCGGAGAAGGCTTCTCCGGAGAGTTGCAGTAGGGCGCGCCCGAACCGGGGACGGGGAAGAAGTTCCGTCATTCCGCCGGCTTGGGCGCGTTCTCACCCACTTCGAAGCGGACATAGCGACGGATTTCGCCACCGGAGTCCTTGGCCAGTTGTCCGACGGTCTTCTTATCGTCGCGGACATACGGCTGGTTGAGCAGAACAATCTCCCCAAGGACCTTGCGCATGCGTCCGGTAACAGCCGCTTCCACCGCGGCGTCGGGCTTGCCGACCATCTTCGGATCGTTGCGGGTCTGTTCGGTAACGATATCGCGCTCCTTGGCAAGGAACGATGCATCGACATCGGATTCGGCGAGGAAGCGCGGCTTGGCGAATGAGACATGCATGGCGACTTCCCGGCCCAGACTCTCACCACCGCCGACCGTCTCCACCAGTACGCCGATCTTGCCACCTTCGTTTCCGGACCCGCCCGGATTGTGGACATAGCTCACCAGCGACGCCCCTTCGGCGGCTTCAAAAACGGCCACACGCCCGAGAACAATCTTCTCGCCGATACGCTTCACCGCATCTTCGATGAGTGCGTTCACGGCAGTTCCGTCGACGCTCAGGGCAAGTAGCCCGTCAACCGTACTGGTTCCCGTGGAGGCGGCAAGGTCGGCCAACGTCCGTGCCAATGCCTTGAAATCCTCGTTGCGAGCGACAAAGTCGGTTTCGGAGTTGAGTTCGACCAGCGCGGCGGAGTTCCCGGAAACCGCGGCCATCACCAGACCTTCGCCGGCGACTCGTTCACCGCGGTCCTTGGTGCCCTTCTTGCGCAAGAGTTCGATCGCGCCTTCCAGGTCGCCGTCGGTTTCGGTCAACGCCTTCTTGCATTCCATCATTCCGAGGCCGGTGCGTTCGCGCAACTGGGCGACGAGACCGGCAGTGATAGCGGCCATGGGTACTGTCCTTTCTGCATCGGGGAAAATTGTCCCCGACATGAATCGGGGGCAGCGCATATGCCCTGCCCCCGGGGAAACAACGGGCGACGTCGAATCGACGACCGCCCCAGATGCTTATTCTGCGGCGGGAGCCGGTTGCTCTTCCGCAGTCGCGGCGGCTTCCGCCGGAGCCTCGACCGCGTTGCCACTGGCGTCGTAGTCGAACCCGAGCCCCTTGGCATCCTCTTCCATCTGGCGGCGACGCGCTTCCGCCGCATCGGCAGCAGCCTCGTCGCCAATCATCGCCTGGGTGAAGTCGACCGGCTCGCCTGCGTCTTCCCATTCGTGCTGCTTGACTTCGACAA
>CAZYBA010000169.1:0-7114 GCA_964646105.1 uncultured Armatimonadia bacterium | reverse complement strand
CTTCCGTAAATCCGGGCATGGTCGGGACCACCCCCAGGATGCGCGCCTGGCACTGGTGCAGGGGAGTGGCTCCCCAACTGTGGCTCAAGTCGCCGCGGTCCCACATCTCACGGAGCGACTGGGTCTGCTCCACCACGTTCCAACGCTTCAGCAACCCCGGCGCGCGTTCCTCGAACAGGCCGTTCTGCGCCAACGCGTCGAACACAAAATGCATGAAATACGGCTGGCAGGTGAACTCCGGACCGTCGAGGGCCTTCTCCAGAATCGCACGGCGCTGGTCCGCCGGCGCGATGCCGTGCAGTACCGCCAAAATGTTGACATGGGCTGTGGATGTCTCGACCGCGGAGTCCGCCGGCAGCCACTGCCCGGGCTTTACCGATGTCCGGAACGCAAATCCATCCCGGTAACGCCCCTTCTCAGGCATCCAGAGTGCGCGGTGGAAATCGTCGATCATCTTTGCGCGCAACGCCCGGTAGCGACGTGCCTTCGCGGTGTCGCCAGTGCGCTCGGCCACCCCCGCGGCATCGGCGAGCCCGGCCACCACGAACGTTGTCATGTACCCCATGCCGATCGCGGCGGGCGGATGGTGCCCGGGGAACCCCGCGATATCCACCCAGTCCAGGAACATGTAATTCGGAGCTTCGGAAATCAGGCCGTCGTTGCCGCGGTAGCCCAGGAAGGTCTCGATCAACGCGTGGATTTCCGGGGACAATTCCCGCTCGAGCGAGAGATCTCCGGTGTAGAGGGTGTAATCGACCACCATCCGGAGCCACAGGAGCGCGTAACTGGTATGGAAAACCTGGTTCTTGCACACGCGCAGGATGCCGGCGTACTTGCGCGCGTCCTGCCGCGTCAGCCACGGTTGGAAAAACGTGCCGTAGTTCAGCAGGGATGCGATGAGGTAGTCGCCGGGGTCGGAGATGGGCTCCTGATGGTGCGGTGAATCGAGATGGTGGGCCTGCAGGCAGATCTGGGTGGCCCAGCGGCACGCGCTCCAAAGATCGTTCAGCTTCCGGTCCGACGATTCGAACGTCCCGCGGTACTCCACGGGCTGGCTCACCGCGTTCGCACGGACATCGTGAATCACCGCCGTTTCGGATGTTCCCTCGAGGCGGAAATTCACCACGGAGAAACTGTCCATGTACGGGGCTTCCACCACGGTCCGCGTGCCGTTCAACCGCACGGCGAAACGACGGTTGTAGCCCGGAGCATCCGGCTCGTTCGGCTCGATCCACAGGGTGCCGCCCGCTCCTCCGGAAACTTCCAGGCCCAGGTAGGCCGGGAGGACGCGCGGGTATTTGACAACGATGCGCGGGCTGCCGGCGCGGATTTCCAGTGGGAAACGAGTCGGAGTTTTGGCAGGGAACGTTATCTCGGCGCGTTGGGGAATTTCGGAAAGAAGGCGCGGTTTCCAGCGGTCGGGCAACTCGACCGCGGGCGGCCAACTCGGGATTGCGGTCTCGGGATCGCGCCAACCGGCCGGTTCCGCCGACGGATCGTAGACCCAGTGGCCGCCTGATTTGTCCCAGTGGGTGGCAGGCACCGCCAGCCAGGTGCGGTCCGAACGTACCACCGTGGCTCCGGCACGCAGTTCGACCAGCAATCCGCCACGCCCCCGCGAACCTTCCCAGCCGATCAGCGAATCCGCAAAGACCTCGACAGCCAGGGTGTTGGTGCCGCGGCGCAGCAAGGGCGCGGCATCCCGCACATCCACCAGCCAGCGGTCGTTCTGGACACGGTGGTAATCCATTCCGATGTCGTCGGGGCCGCGCGCGAGCAATCGGCCGTTCACCCAAATCCGGTACGACTTGTCCGCCGAAATCAGCAACGGCGCTCGCTTCGGAACCCCCCCGAGTTGGAACGATTTGCGGGCGAGAAAGACCGGAACATTGACCGCACAACCGATCCAGACTGCGTTCGGGAGGGTGTCGGTCGGGGGGTGGAACGAAAATCCGGGGACTTCGAACCCGGTGGGGCGCAGCACCGGGACGGCACCGGGTTGGGGAACCGGTCCACGCGGATCGATTCCCCCCACGGTTATCGGCCCTTGATCGCCCCGAACGTCATGCCGCGCAGCAGGTGGTTGCGCATCAGGAATGTGAAGACGGTGGGCAGCAGCACGAACACGACAGCCCGGGCGGCGATCAGGTTCCACTCGATGGAGCCCTTGCCCAGCGCGGCGGTGATCGACGGCGGGGCGGTGAGCGAGGACGCCTGGATCTTGAGCAGCTGCGCGAACGCGTATTCGTTCCAGGAGTTCAGGAACACGAATACCGCGGTGGCGGCCATGCCGGGGAGAATGAGCGGGAGGACACACTTGCGGATGGCGGCGAAACGGGTGTAGCGGTCGAGCATGGCCGCTTCCTCGTATTCCTTGGGCACATCGTCCGTGAAGCCCTTCATCAGCCAGGTCGCGAACGCCACACCGACCGTGGTGTAGAGCAGGATGAGACCGAGGTAGGTGTCGAGCAGGCCGAGGGCTTGGTACATCAGGAAGACCGGCACCACGACCACCACCGCGGGCAGCATGCGGGTGGACAGGATGAAGAAGAGGGCGTCGTTGCGCGCCTTGATCCGGAACCGGCTGAACGCGTAGGCGCTCATGGTGCCCATCAGGACCGAGAGGGCTGTGGAGACCACGCCGACAAACAGGCTGCCGAGCAACTGGCCGGGGAATGCGGCGTCGCTGGCGCTGTCGGGACGCAGTTTGAAGTTGTCGAACGTCGGCTTGAAGAACAGCACCGGCACATCGGAGTTGGCGACTTGGTACGGCTTGAACGAGGTGGCGACAATCCACCAGAGCGGGGTCAGGTAGATGACCAGCGCGATCACGATGCCGACACAGGCGAGCAGATGGCGGACCTGGCGGTTGAGGGCGAAGAGCAGGGCGCACCATCCGGCGAGGACCGCGAACGCCACCAGCAGCAGGGGGCCGCCGGCGCTGTGGATGCCCCAGACCAGCAGGGCCAAGGTCGATACCGGAAGCACCTTGGTGAGCACGCGTCCGAACCCGGACTCCGCGATGCCCTGCAGGAGCGGCTTTGCATCCGGGGAATCCTCGCCGCGGATCTTGGCCATCAACATCAGGTAGAGGTTGGTCATGCCGATGATGACCAGGAGGACAATGTACGCGAGGGCGCAGGCGCTGCCGGTGTTGTACTGCTCGAGTGCGCGCCGGAAGACCTCGATGGAGATGGTGTTGGCCGAGTTGGCGACCCCGCCGTTGGTCATCACGAATGCGGTGTCGAACATCTTGAAGCAGTCGAGGGTGCGGAAGAGCAGCGCAACCATGAGCAGCGGGGCGATGAACGGCAGCGTGATGAAGCGGAATCGGAACCATTCGGACGCGCGGTCGACGGACGCGGCTTCGTAGAGGGTCTTGGGAACCGACGACAATCCGGCGAGGGCGATGAGCATGACAAACGGCGCCCATTGCCAGGTGTCGGCAATGACCACGGTCCAGAGGGCATGGTCCTTGTCGAACCAGTTGATCGGGTTGCGCGGGTTGTTGAGTCCGACCTTGGAGAGCAGGAAGTTGATCAGTCCGTAACTCGGGTCGAACATGAAGCGCCAGAAGAGGCCGACCACCACCGACGAGAACATCATCGGCATGAGGAAGAGGGTGGTGACAATGCCCTTGAGCTTGAAGGTTCGGTTCAGGAGGATTGCCAGTCCGAGCCCGACCATCAATTGGAGCAATACCGAGAGCAGGGTGAACGACGCGGTGACTCGGAACGATTGCCAGACGCCTTCGTTCTGCATCAGGTCGAGGTAGTTGCCGTTCGCCACCCACTCGGGGGCCACCTTGGGTCGGTCGGCCTTGTATTTGGTGAACGATAGATACAGGGACCAGAAGAGCGGGAAGACGTTCATGGCCACCAGCAGGAAGATGGTGGGGAGCAGGAACAGGTTGGCGATGGCGCGGTCGGAGAGGGACCGTCGCCGAGGCAGGGCATCTAGGGACACGCGACAGTATAGCGCGAACGGTTTGGCGCTGTTTGGGGGTTATTCCCTTCGGTGTCGCGCCGCGTGCGCATGCTTCCTCGCCGGTTGAAATTCATCGGGGCATCGTCGCGCTGCGCGCCGTTTCTTGTTTCCGGGGGATGGATCCGCGTTTTGTGCCCGGGGAATGAATTCCCCGTCTTGGTGGCCTTCGGCCGATCGTCCTGCGGACGGATTGTTGGTGCGCTGCGCGCGTTGTTTGTTTCCGGGCATTGAAATACCCGTCCCGTGGCCTTCGGCCGATCGTCCTTCGGATGGGGCGTTGTCGCGCTGCGCGCGTTGTTTGTTTCCGGGCATTGAAATACCCGTCCCGTGGCCTCGTGCCTCGGCCGCCCGTCTTCGACGGGACCGTGTGGCGATTGCAGGTGCGGTTTGCCAAAGACGGGTTCGTGGAAGGACGCGAACGACGCAGCGATTTTTGCCGGGAACATCCTCCGCAAAACGGGCGGAGCCGATCGCCATGTCGGCCGAAGGCCTTCCGAGGGAGAGTTCACTCTCCCGGGGCAGCGGGGTCGAGGTCGCAATCCGCAAAACGGGCGGAGCCGATCGCCGTGTCGGCCGAAGGCCTTCCGAGGGAGAGTTCACTCTCCCGAACAAAAAGCCCCGCCTCCCGAGGGAGGCGGGGCCGAGAGCAATCCGAATTGGAAAGTTATTTGGCGGCCAGGATTTCCTGATGCGCCTTCGCGATGGCGTCGAGCGCCGCCTTCGGAGCCTTCGCACCCGCGATCGCGTCGTTCAAATTCTCCTGGGTCACCTTCATCAACTCGCTGTAGGACGGCGTGTTGTAGAAATCCTTGGTGTAGGCCATCGACTGCGAGAAGAGCTCGTTGTACGGAGCCGCCTTCTTGTAATCGTCGGTGGCGGCAACCTTCTTGTTCGCCGTCAAGCCACCGAGCTTTGCCCACTTGGCCTGGGTTTCTTCCTTCGAGAACCACTCCAGGAACTTCTTGGCCGCATCCTGCTTCTTCGAGTAGCTCGAGAGCGAGATGCCCTGTCCACCCAAGGAGATGAACCGGCCCGCGGGACCCTCCGGCACCATGAAGTAGCCGGTGTTGTCGACATGCGGGTTCTTTTCCTTGTTGGTCAGGTCGGGCAGGAACGCAAACCAGGACTGGGCCATGGCGACCTTGCCCTTCTGGAAATCGCCCAGACACTCGGCGAAGTAGTAACGCTCCGCACCCGGCGGGCAGAACTTCTTCAAGCCGACATGGAACTCGAGGGCCTTGACTGCCTCGGCGCTGTTGATCACGCCGTCCACCTTGCCGTTGCCATCGTTCAGCTGGCCGCCGAACGACCACAGCACTTGGTCGAAGCCCATGGTCGCGCCGTCGTAGTCCTTGGAGTAGAACAACGCCGCACCGTACATGCTGCCGTCGGCCTTGGTGAAGAACTCGGCGACCTTCTGGAAGTCATCCCAGGTGGCCGGAACCGCGAGGTCCTTGCCGTACTTGGCCTTGAACGCTTCCTTGTTCTTGGGGTCCTCGAAGAGGTCCTTGCGGTACGCAAAGCCGATGCAGTCGGACTCGGCCGGGACTGCGTAGAGCTTGCCGGAACCCGCCGGATACTCGCCGTAGTTCTTGATCGCCGCTTCCTCGATGTCGGCCATCGGGATGCCGGTCTTGGCCCAGTCGCTCAGCTCCACATAGTGGCCGCCCTCGGCGCCGGCGCCCAGCCACTGCGAGTCGCCGACCACCATGTCGAACGCATCGCCGTTCTGGCTGGTCCAGACCTTCTTGACATCGGACTCGTAGCTGCTCCACGGAACCGTCTTCACCTCGACATCCGCGTCCGGATACTCCTTGACCAATGTCGCCAGCTGCTTTGCAGGCTCCCAGTCGGCCCAGAAGATGATCAGCTTTTCCTTGCCGCCGCCGGCGCCGCCGGTCTCGGCTGTCTTGTTGTTTCCGCAACCGGCGAGCATCAGGCCCGCGGTCAACGGCAGCGACAACAGGGTCGCCACCACGCTTCGTCGTTTCAAATCCATGCGCTCCTTAGGGGGAATCGGTCGCGGAATTGTACCAACGCGCAGGAAACAACGTCAATCGGCGGGATGGGAGTTTAGAGGGGCAAGGCGGGGTCTCGGGGGGGCTGGAGTGTAGGTGAAAAGGCATCAGGGATGCAGGATATTCACGGTGCGTTATATAAACAACGGTTATCTTCGTTTAGGCGGCTCCCGCATTGTCAACGGATCGGTGTGGGCAGGAACTCTCCGCGACCTCACCTCTTGATGAAGCCGGAAATCCGTTTTGTAAGGAACCCGTCCATGCGCCATATCGCCTCATTTGTTGTTGGCTCGTTGCTTGTTGCAACCATCGGGTGCTCTCCGGACCCCGTTCAGAAGACGATCGATCCGCCGATGGAGACGGCACAATCCCAGCCGGAATACACTCCGCAGCCGTCGGTCCCGATGCCCGAACCCGCGCCTGTGGTCACCAAGATGGAGACGGCACCCAACGGTGTCGCCTGGTCCCAAAGCAGCGGGTATGTGAGCGGTTATCCGAAGAAAAACTACGGAGGCCGCTCGACGCTGACCATCGACAATGCCGGCACCGACAACAGCTTCTTTGTCAAGTTGGTGGATATCGCCGACGGTCAACCGAGAGGGGTCCGTTACCTCAAGGTGAACCCCAACGATTCGTTCACCATGGACGAACTCCGCCCTTCCAACTACGAGATCCGCTACCTGAACATCAACGACCGCCGAGCCTACCGGTCTGAGCCGTTCTCGATCGATGAGAACACTGTCGAGACCGTCAACGGGACTTCCACCAGTTACACGACCGCACGCATCACGCTGTACACGGTGCCCGGCGGCAACACCCGCATGACCGAAATCCGCGAAGAGGATTTCTGACATCGGGACTCCCCCTCCGAGTTGGATTTCACAAACGCTGGAACATCGCTCAGAGTTGACTCCGGGGAATCTCGTCCTCGAATGTGGGCGCGAGTGGATGTGTTTCGCCAGCCTGCTTACGTCGGTCAGAAAAAGGAACTTTTGAAATGAAAAACCCTTGGCGCAGCCTCCGCACGGGCCTCTCGAAATCCCAGGTGAAGGGGATTCTGGGCTCGCCGGCACGAATCGATTCCCTCGGCATTCTGGAAATCTGGCATT
>CAZYBA010000168.1:4649-7228 GCA_964646105.1 uncultured Armatimonadia bacterium | reverse complement strand
GGGTTTTCCGGACTCACTTGGCGGTCGCCAACGGGAGGTAGCCTTGACGACGGGCAGGGGATTGGGCGAAAAGCCTCTCGGCTTCGGACTCGGGCAATGCCAGTTCTCCTACCGCTCCGTCGTCCGCCAGGCCCAGGATCCGAATGGGGGCCACGCGTCCGATCCAGCGACGGTCGGCAGGGAAGCGCACCTTGATGTATTCGGGAGTGTGGCCGGCAAGCTGCCCGGACCCGCCTTCTCCCTGTTCGACCAGCACATCGCGGATTTCGCCGAGGCGATTCCGGACAAAATCCCGGTGGGATGTGTCGACAATCGCCTGCAACTCCGTATGCCGACGTCTCTTTTCGTCGTCGGGCACATCGTCCCTCAACGTCGCCCCATGGGTGCGCGGGCGGGGTGAGTAGCGGAAGACATGGGTGCGTTGGAACGCGACATCGCGCGCGAACTGCAGGGTGTTCTCATGCATTTCGCGGGTCTCACCCGGGTAACCGACAATCAGGTCCGTGGTGATCGCAATGCCGTCTACTGCCGCGCGCAGACGGGTCACCAAATCCTTGTAGAACTGGGTGTTGTACGGACGGTTCATCGCCTTGAGCACCGTATCGTCGCCAGACTGGCAGGACAGGTGGAGTTGGGGGCAAAGGTTGGGATGGGACGCAAAGGCGTTTATCAACGCGTCTGTGATCTCGATCGGTTGGATGGACGAGAGACGGACTCGAGAAACACCCGGTTGGTCGGCGACGCGCAGCAGCAGTTCGGCGAGGTCGGGGCCTCCGGAGCCGGTTTGGGGGCCGTACGCACCCACGCAAACCCCGGTGACAACGATCTCGCGGGTTCCTTCCCGGCCCAACCGCGCGGCTTCGTCGACGACATCCTGCCACGGCCGCGATTCGAGCACCTTGCGGGTGTACGGGATTTGGCAAAAGCCGCAGAAGTGCTCGCAACCGTCCTGCACCTTCAGCGTGGCGCGGGTGCGGTGCGGGCGGGGCGGGAGGGTGGCGGGCGACGACGAGAGCATGAGCAGGTCGGGGCGGTGCGCGACCGCCTTGGCGAAGACCTGCATTTTCTCGTGGTTGGGAACCAACAAGCCGGCACCTTCCACAGTGGAGTTGTCGTCGATCACCTGCTGGCTGTGGCAACCGGTCATCACCACCAGAGCGTCGGGGTTGGTGCGGGCTGCCTTGCGGGCCAGGTTGCGGCTCTTGCGATCCGCGGACGCGGTCACGGAGCAGCTGTTGATGACATAGACATCCGCCGGCGAGTCGAAATCGGTGAGGGTGAAGCCCGCTCGGGCGAAATCCTCGGCGATGCGTTCGGTCTCGTACTGATTGACCTTGCAACCGAGGGTGGTCAGCGCGGCGACGGGCATGGCACCCGAAAGTATATCAAAGGGGGGAATGTCGCGTCGGATGGAACGACGGGCGTGCGGCGTCGGCGGGCAGCGGTGCCGACGTCTGCCTGCCGGTTTCCTCAGAGACAGGCCCCGGCAAAGACGTTTGTCCCGAGAGTCTCTTTTCCTACGATTCAAGGGACGAAACACGGTGGCTTGACGTTGCGGATTCCCGGTCGATCCGCGGGCGGGCGACATGGTCTGAAAAAAGATCTCCATATTTCTTCGTCATCTCCAAATATGATTGCAAAATAGCGGGGCAATTGCTCCGGAAAAGGAAATGATCATGGGGATGAGGTCGATGACGAGGAATGGTTTCCTCCGTGGAGTTGTGGCGTTGGTCGCGGTGGCGTTCGGTGCGGTCGGATGCGGTGGAGGGTCTGGCGACAGCGGCGAATACGGCCGGAGCGTCGAATCCGCGTGGTTCAGTGCGTTCGATGCGAACGGACAGTTTCCCACCGGGGCAAAATGGGCTGCCGCGGGCAATCCGGCGGGGACTGTGGAGGGGGGTGTCGCATTTGTCGAAGGTGTGAATCTCGACATTTCCACCGTGAAGATGGCGGTTCTGGACGACGAAGGGACTATCATCGCCGGACCAGTCACGATGACCTACTCCCTAGAGGCCTTTCGGGCAAATCTCACGATTCCAAACAACCCTTCGGGCGTGGAGCGGACGTTGACCATCGGAATGTCGGCGAAGGATCCCAACGGCCGGGAGTTGTTCGAAGATGGCGAGATTGGCACGTTTGTTCAACTGGGTGCCTCCGGCGGCTGATCCTGGTCTTTTGACGTATACGCGAACGCCCGGTATTTCCACCGAGATGCCGGGTTTTGTCTTGTGTAGACTCGACGGGCTTCCGGCGTAACCGATGGACGCGGCGCCGAAACGCAATTCGGTTCCTGTGTTGCGTCTGGGATTTTGTTCCCGAGCCGGGGTCCTGCCGATGGTTCTGAAAGCGGTGCGGAGTCTGGTTCCCGCAGGGTCCGGCGGTGCCGGTGCCGAACAGGACCGCATGTCGACTTCCTTGCTTTCCCATTCGGGTCCCGTTCGCTGGGGCATCCTCGGTCCGGGCGCGATCGCCCACAAGTTGGCGCAAAGTGTCCAGGCCCGTTCCGAAGACAATGTCTTGGTTGCGGTGGGGTCGCGCGACCTCGGCCCGGGCGCGCGGGTGTCCCGCGCCGACCCGAT
>CAZYBA010000168.1:3125-4639 GCA_964646105.1 uncultured Armatimonadia bacterium | reverse complement strand
CGAGGCGTTGGTCACCGACCCGGCAGTGGACGTTGTTTACGTTTGCACGCCGCATCCGATGCACAAGGAGCACTGCCTGCTCGCGATCAACGCCGGCAAGCATGTCCTGTGCGAGAAACCGTTCACCATCAACCGCAAGGAGGCCGAGGACGTTGTGGCGGCGGCCCGTTCCAAAGGCGTTTTCCTGATGGAGGCGATGTGGTCGCGCTTCTTCCCGCTGATGGCCGAACTGCGCAGGCGGATTGCGGACGGGGTGATTGGCGACATCCGGATGGTGCAGGCCGACTTCGGATTCCGCGCCGGCTACAACCCCGAGGGACGACTTTTCAAGCCGGAGCTCGGTGGCGGTGCCTTGCTGGACGTGGGGGTTTACGCCGTCCATTTCGCGTCGTATTTCCTCGGCACCCCGGATCGTTCCGCCGGTCTGGCGACTTTGTGTGGGACAGGTGTCGACGAACAGGCGGGTTTTGTGCTCGGCTATCCGTCGGGTGCGCTGGCCATTCTCTCGACAGCGGTGCGCACCACCACCCACTACGAGGCCGATGTTCTGGGCACCGACGGGCGGATCCGGGTGCATGCGTCTTGGTACCACCCCGTGCGTGCGACCATTCTGGCCAACGGCGCGGAACCGGTCGAACTCGAGTTCGAGGATCCGCCGGTCGGGTTTGTGTACCAGGTGGACGAGACCACCCGTTGCCTGCGGGAGGGGCGCACCGAGAGCACCATCCTGCCCCTCGACGAAAGCCTGGACATCATGGGCACGATGGATGCGTTGCGCGCGCCCTGGGGAGTTCGTTACCCGACCGAGTAGGCAAACTCGCAGTGGCCCGCTTCCCGATGCAGGCCATTGATGCGGGCGACCGCCCGTGGACCACAGGTGGTGAGAAAGGACTTGGCATGGAACCCTCGCAGACTCCGGTGTCAGAGACACCACACCGTAAAATTGCGGCGCAGTGTTTCAATGCCTGCTGGGGAATTCTGGACCGGTCGGAACGGACTGTCGCCGATGTCCGTGAATTGGTCCTTCTCGCCCATACGTCGCTGTGGCACTGGACCCAGGTGCCCGATCACACGTCGGAGAACATCGCAGTGGGCTGGTGGATGGTGTCGCGGGCGCAGGCGGTGGCTGGCCACGGCGTGGCGGCGCGGGACGCTGCGCTGGCGAGCGCGGAGGCGTCCGGAACCGATTGTCCGTTCCTGGCGGGCTATGCCGACGAGGCACTGGCCCGGGCGGCGCTGTTGACCGGCGACCGCGATATCTTTTCCGCCGCCCTCGCGTCCGCACGTCGTTGGTGCGAAGCCATCGAGAAACCGGACGAGAAATCGTTGCTGGACGCGGACCTGCTCGAACTGGAATCCCGCGCGGTGGTTTGAGCGGCCCTGATGGTCGACAAGCGGCCGGCGAAGGCAGCCGCTGCAGATCAATCGTTCGTGAACCCTGGCTTTTCGACAGAGTTGGGAGAATAAACCGGCCCGGGGAGAGTTCCCCGGGCCGGTTTTGTTTTCCGCAGGCG
>CAZYBA010000168.1:0-2993 GCA_964646105.1 uncultured Armatimonadia bacterium | reverse complement strand
ATTCGGACAACGTCAGGTCGGAGCGGTCGCCGTCCCGGACCGCTCCCCCGGATGAACCGGTTACGCCTTGGGCAGGCTCCATGGTTTGCGGTAGGAAAGGCGCTGATAGGGCAGCAGTTTCATGGCTTCCTTGCGGTTGGTGACCACTTCCTTGTCCGAGTCCCAGTGCAGGGTCTCGCCGGCCAGGTAGGCGAGGTTGGCGAGGTGGCAGACCGTGGTGGTCTGGTGCATGGACGCGATATTGGACCGGGTTTTCTTCTTGGT
Source organism: uncultured Armatimonadia bacterium (assembly GCA_964646105.1). GTDB lineage: Bacteria > Armatimonadota > Armatimonadia > Armatimonadales > Armatimonadaceae > CAIRTT01. Next base: position 2,729 of record CAZYBA010000168.1, on the reverse strand, counting down.
GAGGCGGTTGTCGAGAAATTCCTGAACATGGGCGCCGAGACCGTTCATGTTTCCGCCCCAGTCGCGCGCGGCGGGCTTCTCCACCGGTTTGCCCTTGGCGTCCGTGATCGTCCATCCGCCGCGGTCCACCAACACCCGTCCTTCGGAACCGATGAACAGGGCGCCGTGATCGCGTCCGCCCTCCATCCCGACGGCCGTATCGCCGACATGGACTTCCCATTGCATCAGCCAACCGGGGAATTCGTAGAGGGCGATCTGGGTATCGGGAGTCGTGCGGTCGTCATCGGGTCCGGCATAGAACTTGCCGCCCAGCGCAACCACCTTGTCGGGCAGGTTGAGGTCGTCGGACTGGCTCATCCCTTGCAGGACGGTGTCCATCATGTGGACTCCCCAGTCGCCGGCCATGCCTCCCGCGTATTCGAAATACCAGCGGTGATTGTAGTGGCAGCGGTTTTCGCGGTAGTCCACCTTCGGCGCCGGTCCGAGCCAGAGGTCGTAGTCGATTTCTGCGGGGGCGGGAGTGATCGGTTTCTTGCCGAGGACAGCCGCGCCGGGGGCCTGGATCTTCCACGCCCTGGCCACTTGGATTCGACCGATCTTCCCGGAGCGGACATACGCGATGGCGTCCAGGAACGGCTGCAAACTGCGTTGCCAAGTCCCCACCTGAATGGTTCGGCCGGTCTTTTCGGCAAACCGCACCATGCGCCGCCCCTCGACAATGTTGTGGGAGATCGGCTTTTCGCAGAAAACATCCTTGCCGGCGTCACAGGCCAGAATGGTCGGGATCGCATGCCAGTGGTCGGGGGTCGCCACAATCACGGCGTCGACATCCTTGCGCTCCAGCACCTTGCGGAAGTCCTTGACCATGTCAGGCGCCTTGTCGGCGTTTTCCTCGACTTCGCCGGCCATCTGGGCCATGCGCTTGGAATCCGGGTCGCAGACGGCGACACAGGTTACCCCTTCCTTTTTCAGGAATTCGCGCAGGTTTGCACGTCCCTGCCCGCCGCATCCGATCAGGGCGATCCGGGTGGGTTCCAGGGCGCGGTTGGTTTCGGCGTATTCGGGCATCCGGCCGGTCCAATCGTGTGCCGCGGCACCGTTCGACGCCCCGAAGACAGGTTGGACGGACGTCGCGGAAATGCCGAGGAGGCCGGCTCCGGCGAGACCGAGCAGGGAACGGCGGTTGAGCGGGTTGTCGTCAGCGGGCAGCATCGGGTACGTCTCCAGTGGTGGACCCGGTCGGGTCCGGTTTTGGTTCGGGAAGAACGGGTTCGGTTTCGGCACCGGGCGCATGGGAACCTGCCTCCCCTGCGACATGGGGCGGCGTCTCCGCGTCCGTCTGAACGTCACCACGGACCTCTTCGGCGGAAACGGTGCCGGCGACCAGCGGCGTTGTCGAAACCTCCGGACCGCCCGCAGGGCCGCCCGCAACGCCATCCCCGGATTCCGCGCCGAGTTGTGTGGACGGGAGAACCTCCCCCGCGACAGATTCCAAAGGATCTCCAAACTCGTGGCCACCCTGCCAAGTCGGGCCATCCGACAACGCATCTTCGGTTTCCGATTGGGAGAGTGCGTCACGGATGGCCGCCGCCAAACCCTGTGGATCGTCGGTCCCGATCCGCACTCGGTTGCCATCGATGAACTCGACTTCCACGGCATCGAGTCCGGACACATTGAACAACCAGCCTCGGGGAGTGAGTCGGATTCCCCAGCCCCACCAAGGGGCGTTCCGGACCACCTCGACCGCCACAATCCGATCCAGCGCGAATCGGAAGCGGGGCCAGCCCATTCCGAATCGAACATCAACCCGCTTGCGTGTGACCCGGACGTTCAGGGACGCCATCATCAGTTGAACGAATGTCAGGACGAACAGTGTCGGCAGCAGCGCAGGTCCGTCTTTGACGGTTAGTGCGACGAAGCCCACGGCCAAGATCACCGCGAGGAGGATGGCGGACAAGATCCGGGCACGCTGACGATGTTGATAGGTTGTTTCTTTCATGGGTATCGATTCATTTCCGACAGACATGGCGTTCGCTACAATATGCCACGATGACCCCTGGCACCGACGGCAATAGGTTCACGACATCTCCGCCTGCCGGCTCCCCGACCGACCCGCCAATGCCGCGGGCTCGAAAGGGGGACGTCGGGCCGGGTGGCAAAGTTTCCCATCCCGTCAAAATCGGCCTGGCGGTGATCACCAAGAATGAGGCGCGCAACATCGGCCGCTGCCTTGAGAGTTGCGCGGGATTGGTTTCGGACATCGTTGTGGTGGACAGCGGGTCCACCGACGCGACCGTTGCGGTGGCGCAAAGTCTCGGGGCGCGTGTGTTGACCCATCCTTTCGACAACTACGGCGCCCAGAAAAACCGCGCCTTGGACGCCGTGGATGGGGAATGGATCCTGAATCTCGATGCCGACGAATGGCTTTCCGACACATTGCGGGATTCCATCCGTGCGGCGGTCGAGTCGGCCCGGCCCGATTGTGTGGCGTTCGGCTTCCCGCGTCACAACATCGTGTGCGGGTTCCATACACTGCGCGGAGGGTGGCGTGAACGCAACAAGGTCCGTCTGTTCCGGCGCGGACATGCGCAATGGGTGGGCACGGTTCACGAGTGGCTGGAAACCGACAACGGCATGAGGTGCGGACGCATCCGTGCTCCGCTGTTGCACGACATGGGGGACGATTGGGACGGCTACGTGGCAAAGCAGTTTCGTTACGCCGAACTGCA
>CAZYBA010000167.1:0-7230 GCA_964646105.1 uncultured Armatimonadia bacterium | reverse complement strand
CTTCGGGAAAAACTGCAGGAAGGCTTTGGCACGCTGCGCCTACCGGGCAAGGGCCTGTCGTTCCCACGCCGCAAGCCCAAGCAAGGGACTACCCCGTGAACCCGACTTGGAGCGACCTTTTCCGCCGGAACGCCGCGTACAAAATCCTGTCGCTCGCGATCGCCGTTCTCCTGTACCTGGTCGCCTCCGCCCAGAACAACCCGCGATCCAGTGGAACCGCCACGGTGCGGGCCACTTTCCTGCGCCTGCCCAACCGTCTCGCCGAACCGCCGGACGCCGCGGCGACGCTTTCCGTTCGCCTGGTGGGTCCGCCCCCGCTCCATGAAGCTGCCCGGGCTGGACTGAGGGCCGTGGTGGATGCCTCCGAGGCCAAACCGGGACGCAACCGCCTTCCCGTGCGTTTTGTTTTGCCGCCAGGAGTGGAGGGAGCCATCGAGGTGGACGCCCCCGCACTCGCTGACTTTGTCCTCGAAACCAAATTCGAACGAGACATCTCCGTGGATGTCTGGTTCGACCAAACCAACCCGCCCGCCGGTTACGAATACGGCGCGACCGTGGTCCAACCCGCGCGGTGCACCGTCGCCGGGCTGAAACGCGCCGTCGAACGCGTCGCCCGTGTTGTCGCGCGCCTCGACGGCGGAACATCCGTGGTCGGCCCGATCGACCGGGAAGTCGGCGTGGTGGCGCTTGACGACGGAGGCAAGGAAGTGGTGGGAGTCGAGATACGCCCGACACGGGTTCGGTTCAAGCAGACGTTGCAACGGGTCGCGGCGACCCGGAATCTCGTACTCAACCCGGTTTTCCGAGGTCAGCCGGCAGCGGGATTCCGCTTGGCAGGCTACCGCTTCGAACCTCCCACGGTTGGAGTCCGCGGCAATGTCACCGCACTTACGACATTGACCAGCATCGACATCGCGGTGGACGTCGAGGGCCTGCAGGCGCAAACCAGCCGTTCGGTCGGCGTCGAATTGCCCCGTGGTGTCCAGCGCATCGATCAATCCCCGATCCGGATCATCGTCGACATCCAACCGGAAACGGCGTCGCTTTCCACCAAGACACGTACCGGGCCCGACGAGACGGCGACCGGAAACCAAACAACGCCTCCACGAGTCCCTGCCCCATGAAACGACATTATTTTGGTACCGACGGGGTACGCGGGGTCGCCAACACCGTCGTGTCCCCGACCTTGGCCATGGCCCTCGGCGCCGCGGCAGTGCAAGTCCTCGGGGCCGACCGTCCCTTGGTGGTCGGGCGCGACCCGCGCATTTCAGGGGACATGCTCGAGGCCGCACTCACGGCCGGAGTCCTTTCCCAGGGGGCCGACATCATCCCGCTCGGAGTCGTCCCCACCCCCACCGTTTCGTTTGTCACCCGGCGCGCCGGAGCCTCGGCCGGCATTGTCGTCTCGGCGTCCCACAATCCGTTCGCCGACAACGGTATCAAGTTCTTCGGTCCGGATGGACGCAAACTTGCCGACGAGACCGAGTTGCGAATCGAATCGTTGCTCGCACAATGGGAATCGATTTCTCGTCCCAGCGGTGCCGCCCTCGGCAGAATCCGCCCTGACACGGCAGGAGTCACGGCCTATGCCGACTGGCTCGCCTCGACGTTGGCGCCGGCCGATCTGAACGGAATGGTTCTTGCTCTCGACTGCGCCCACGGTGCCGCTTCGGCTATTGCTCCGGCGCTTTTCGAACGCCTGGGAGCCCGGGTGCACTTGGTGGGCGCGTCACCCGACGGGGTCAACATCAACCACAACGTCGGTTCGACTTCGATCGCTGCGGTGGCCGCGGTAGTGCAGGCGCACCATTGCGACGCCGGCGTGGCATTCGACGGAGACGCAGACCGGGCGTTGCTGGTCGACCGGAACGGACGGGTTTTCGACGGAGACCGAATCCTCTGCAGCGCGGCGCTGCATCGAATCGGGGAAGGTCATCCGGCCGATTCGGTCGTCGTGGGCACGGTAATGTCGAATCTTGGACTGGAACACCGCCTTGAACGAGCAGGAGTCCGCCTCGAGCGCGCGGATGTCGGCGACCGCTATGTGATGGAAGCAATGTCCAAGAGCGGCGCTTGGATCGGTGGCGAACCTTCCGGACATATTCTTTACCCGGATCTGTCTCCCACCGGGGACGGAATGCTGACAGCGTTGCAGGTGCTGCGCGTCGTCCGTACCAGCGGCCGGTCGTTGGACTCCTGGCATGAGGAAATGACCACCTATCCCCAGCGTCTGGTGAATGTCAATGTTTCCGACAAGCAGGGATGGGCGGAGTCGGAGACCATCGGTGCCGCCGTCGCCGCCGCACGTCGCGATCTCGAGGGATCCGGGCGGATTCTGGTGCGCGCTTCGGGAACCGAGAACAAGATCCGAGTCATGGTGGAAGCATCGGACGCGGCAATGGTCGATCGTCTGGTCGAATCGGTCGCGGCGACAATCCGCGCGGAAAGGGGCGTTTGATGCCCAACTGGATCATGCCGGCCTACGGAGCGGTTTTGCTGGTCCTGTTTGTCGGATACGGGTGGGCCGTACGTTCAAACCGACTCGAGGGACGTGCGCTGATCGCAGCCGGCACCGCGATCGGCATCTTCGCGACATTGGCATCGTTCGTTCTGTTGCGGTGGGGATCGAACGGCAAACTGCCCATTCAAGCGGTCTTGGTCAACAGCCTCAGCATGGCACTGTGCACCGGATTCGTGATCGCGTCCGGATTGCGCCAACAACGAATCGAGACCATCGATGCGTGGCGCGCTGGCGAAGTCGACTTGGCGGTTCTGCATGGCGCCGCCAGCCGCATCCCCGCATGCGATGTGCTGATTGTTCCGACATCAACACGCCTTGTCGCCTTCCCCGGACCGTCGGGTGCGGTGGTTTCCGCAGCCGGCAGGGCGCTCGAGACAAAACTCGGCACCTTGTCCCCCGCCGGTCTCGACAAGGTGGTCACGACCGACGGCGGCCGGATCGCGGCACGGCAGATTTTTCACGCAGCGGTCTTCGAACCGCAGAAATCGGTGGATCCCAAGCGCCTGCAGCGCGGGTACGGTGCGGCGGTGATCCAAGCCCGCAAGGCTGGTGCACGGGAGTTGGTGATTGCGGTGGGCAGTTACCGTGGCGCACCCCCCGAGGAGTCGGTCGCCGCAGCGTTTTCCATAGGGCGACATGCGGCATCGTTCGCAAAAATCACCTGGTTCGCACTCGATCCCGCCGTCGCACGCGCAATGTCGGAATTCTGCGCACGCCGCCCCAAAGAACAGAGCCTGCCGGTAGTCAACAGTCCGGTTTCCGAAGGCTGACGCGAACGGAACTCAAGACCCCGTAAGGTATAATGCGCCGGATTCCGCATGCCCCCCCCGACTGGGGAAAAGGGCGTGCCAAGGAGAAAAAGTCAAAAGATGGCGAAGAAGGCCCGGTTCGACGCGGCCAAGTACCTGCGCTTTTACGAGCAGATGGTACACATCCGTGAGTTCGAGGAAGAGTGCTTGCGCGCATTCCAACAAGGTAATCACGGGATCGGCGGCTACCTTCACTTGTATTCCGGCGAAGAGGCCATCGCGGTTGGCATCATCGGAGCCTTGGATCTCTCCGACGGCGACTGTTTCATCGGCCATTACCGCGATCATGCCTACGCCCTCGCCGCGGGTTCCGCCCCTGGCCCCGTGATGGCCGAAATCTGCGGAAAGTACTCCGGTTGCTCCAAGGGCAAAGGCGGCTCGATGCATATCTGCGACGCCGAAAAAGGCTTCTACGGCGGATACGGCATTGTCGGGGGCAACGTCCCGATCGCACTGGGACTTGCTTGGGCGCACAAGTACCGGAAGAAGAACAATGTCGCGGTCTGCTTCTTCGGCGACGGTTCGATGAATCAGGGCGCGTTCCATGAAACCCTGAACATGTGCCAGCTGTACAAGGTACCGGCGCTGTTCGTACTGGAAAACAACGGCTACGCGATGGGTACCAGCATTGCTCGGAGCCATGCCAACACCGACCTCACCGAGCGGGTTGCGTCCTACAACATGAACCGCAAGCGGATCGACGGACAAAACATAGTTACGGTCCACGAAGAGGTCTCTCAAATTGTCGAGGACATGAAGAAGAACCCCGCTCCGTTCTTCCTCGAATGCGATACGTACCGATTCCACGGACACGGGGCTGCGGACGAAGCAAAACAAACCGTTGTCTACCGCACCCGCGCCGAAATCGAACAGGCGAAGGCGGAGCGGGATCCCATTGCGATCGCAGCGGAAATCCTGATGGACAACGGTGTTCTCGATGCGGCCACAATCGACCGCATTCACAACGAAGCGGTCGCCGCCGCGAAGGATGCGGTGCGCTTCTCCGACGACTCCCCGGTGCCCCCCGCCGACGAACTCCTCAAGGATGTCTACGTCTGAACATGGCTAAACTCCGTTACATTGACGCCCTTGCGCAGGGCATACGCCAGGAAATGCGTCGCGACGATTCCGTCTTTCTCGTTGGGGAAGAGGTTGGTCAATACCAAGGCACCCTCGAACTCTCCAAGGGCTTCCTGGAAGAATTCGGTCCGTTGCGCGTGGTGGACACCCCCATCTCGGAAGTCGGCATTGTCGGCCTCGGGATCGGAGCCGCCATGGCGGGACTTCGCCCCATCTGCGAAATGATGCGGTTGGACTTCGCAACGCCCGCCTTCGACCAAATCGTCCAGCATGCGGCCAAGATCCGTTACATGTTCGGTGGCCAATTCCAAGTCCCGATGGTGATCCGCGGTCCATCCGGCGTCGGGTTGCAGCTCTCCGCGCAGCACTCCCAGGCATTGGAGGCGGTCTTCGCCCATTTCCCCGGGCTCAAGGTGGTGGTTCCCGCCACACCGGCGGACGCCAAAGGGTTGATGGTCACCGCGATCCGCGACAACAACCCGGTGGTGGTCTTGGAATCGCTGCGCATGTACATGGTCAAGCCCGATGTCCTGGAGAAAATCCAGCCCGGACTTTCGGAAGTGCCCGACGATCCTGATTTCTCGGTTCCGTTCGGACAAGCCAATGTATTGCGCTCCGGAACCGATGTCACCATCGTCGCCTACAGTTGGATGTCGATCAAGGCTCTCGAAGCCGCCAACATTCTTGCCGAACAAGGAATTTCCGCGGAAGTCATAGACCTTCGCACCCTGACACCGCTCGACATGGCAACCCCGCTGGCCTCCATCAAGAAGACCCACCACGCCGTGGTGGTTCAGGAACAATGGGGGCTTTACGGAGCTGCAGCCGAAGTGTCGGCGCAACTGGCGGAACGCGGTTTCCACGACCTTGACGCCCCGGTGCAACGGGTCACGGGAGCATTCGTTCCCATGCCCTACGCCAAGAATCTCGAGAACCTTGCGTTCCCGAACGAAAACGATATCGTCGCTGCCGTGAAGCGCACCCTGGGAGTCCGGTAATGGCCGATGTGATCATGCCCAAGATGGGCGACGCCATGGAAGAGGGCGTCATCGTCCAGTTACTACGCAAGGTCGGTGACAATGTCGGCCCGGACGATCCGGTCTTTGAAATCGAGACCGACAAGTCGAATGTCGAAGTCCCGGCCGGCGTCGCCGGAACAATCCACGAGATTCGCTTCGCCGCAGGCGCCACCGTCAAGGTGGGTGTTCCCGTCGTTGTCATCGGGGACGGTCCGCCGCCCGCGGGCGGTGCCGTCGCCGCTCCGGCTCCGGTCGCGACCCCGGTGGTTGCCCCGCAGACCCGAGCAGCCGACGTTCCCACCACTCCCGAACCGGTCGCCCTCGCACCCGCGGCAGCATCGACTCCGGTCACGGTCGTAACCGATACGGTCAATCCTCTCGGTGACACCTATGCAGGTGCGCTCCCCGAAGGACTCGGTGGCAGCGCCTCCGTGCTCGGAGTTCCGATCACCCTCGCGAACGACGCCGAACCGGCCCGGGTCAAGGCAAGCCCTCTCGCCCGCGCCATCGCCGCGGCGAACCATCTCTCCCTGGCCTCGATCCGGACCGACGGTCCGGTCAAGGCGGCAGATGTTCAAGCGCTGCTCGCTGTGCCCGCCGCGACGACCACAGCGCCTCCTGCCGCACCGGCGGCATCGGCGCCGGTCACCGACGACGACATTGTCCAGGAATACAATGCCATGCGTCGGACCATCGCCCGTCGCCTGACGGAGAGCAAGCAGTCCACGCCGCACATCTACGTCACCGTCGAAATCGACATGGAAGCTCTTCTGGCCCTGCGCGAACGACTCAATGCGTCCGCGACCAATGGCGCGCCCAAGGTTTCCGTCAACGACTGCATCGTCCGCGGATGTGCGCTGGCGCTGGTCGAAAATCCGAATGTCAACTCGCGATTCGACAACAACCGCCGCATCATCAGCAAGCAGGCACATATCGGCGTCGCGGTATCGCTCCCGGACGGATTGATCGTTCCCGTGGTCCGGTCCGCACAAGCCCGCACGCTTCGGCAGATCGCAGCCGAGACCAAACGATTGGCCGAGACAGCACGCTCCGGCAAGTTGCAGCCGTCGGATTACCAAGGGGGTACGTTCACGATCTCCAACATGGGTGCCATCGCCGATGTCGAAAACTTCTGCGCCATCATCAACCCCGGTGAAGGCGCCATTCTGGCGGTGTCCAGCACGCGTACCATTGCCGCGGTCGTCGACAACGCCATTGTGGCGCGCCGAAGGATGAAGGTCACGCTTTCAGCAGACCATCGGGTGGTCGATGGCTCGGACGCGGCGCAGTTCCTGGGATCCCTGAAACGACTCCTCGAGAACCCACTCGAGTTGATGGCCTGAAACCATGCGCAAGGCACTTACCAACACCCCGGAATTCGATTCGGCCGCGTTTCTGTGGCGGATCCGAGACTGGCGTCCCCTCCTCGATGGTCCTGGCAACAATCGGGTCGTTGTCGAATGGTGCGTCACCAGCGGCCCGAAGTGCTTTGTCTACCCTGCGGCGCGACGTTCCGCGGGATTGGACCTCTGCGCAGATGTTCCCGGTGAGACATCCGACGAACGCTGGGCAGACTGGCTCGAATTCGAATTCATACCCCACGTTGTCCGTGCCCTCGAGCACGACGGCTTCCCGGTTCAAGTTATTTGCGCGGATCAACGCCCGATTCAAACAATGCGCCAACGCCGCAGGGCGCTGGAGAAGTTCGCACACGAACGGACCGGACACGGTCACTAACCACCGTAGAATCCAGCCTGTAATTGCGAAACGGCCCCGGCGATCATCTCGCCGGGGCCTTTTC
>CAZYBA010000166.1:5964-7234 GCA_964646105.1 uncultured Armatimonadia bacterium | reverse complement strand
AACGGACGTTCCTGGCGTGTGGACGACACCCCGGACACGCCTTTGTTGTGGGTGCTGCGTGACAGCCTGCACCTGCGTGGCACCAAGTACGGATGTGGAATCGGCATGTGCGGCGCATGCACGGTCCATATTGACGGCAACGCGGTACGTTCGTGCCAGACCCCGCTTTCCGCATGCGCTGGCAAGAAGGTCACCACCATCGAGGGCCTGGCGCCGTCCGGCAATCATCCGTTGCAACTCGCGTGGCAGGACGTCGATGTTCCCCAGTGTGGGTATTGCCAGGCGGGTCAGATCATGCAGGCGGCTGCGCTGCTCAAGAAGCACCCGCGCCCTTCCGATGCCCAGATTCTGGCGGCGATGGACGGCAACCTGTGCCGTTGCGGAACCTACACGGCAATCCGCACCGCAATCCGTCGCGCCGCCGCGATGACTCCCTTGCCGACGATCAACGAAAAACCGGCAAAGACGAAGGCCGGTGCACGATCCGGGACGCGAGCCTCGGGCACACCGAAAGCGGGAGGCAACGAATGAGCCAACTGTCTCGACGTTCATTTCTCGAGGTGGGAACCGTCGCCGGGGGCGGTCTTCTCCTGACGCTGTTCGTCGGAGCATCCTCCAAAGCGTCCGCGCAGCGCAGCGCCCCTGGTTTGGCGCCTTCGGCGTTTGTCCAGATCGGACGGGGCGGCCGGGTCACCATTATGGCGCGCAGCCCGGAAGTCGGGCAGGGCATGAAGACCATGGGCCCGATGCTGATCGCCGAGGAACTCGATGTCGAGTGGTCGATGTTGTCCAGGCGGACTTGGATTCGAAGTACGGAGTGCAGTTCTCGGGAGGCAGCTTCGGTACCCCATCGGGTTGGGAACCCTTGCGCCGCGTCGGTGCCACGCTGCGCCACCAGATGATCGCAGCCGCCTCGGCACGGTGGGGGCTACCCGCCAACGAATGCCAGACGCAACGCGGCGCGGTCAACCATCCGGGAACCGGTCGGTCGGTTTCCTATGCCGAGCTAGCGGACGAAGCGGCGCGGCTGCCCTTGCCCGAACCGACTGCCGTTGTTTTCAAGGATCCCAAGCAATACCGGATCATCGGCAAATCCACGAAAGGCGTCGACGTTCAGGAGATTGTGACGGGGCAACCCATCTTCGGCATTGATTTCGAACTGCCGGGGATGCTGTACGCCGTTTTCCAGAAATGTCCCGTCCTCGGGGGCAAGGTGGAACGCGCCAATCTCGATGTCATCAAGAAACTTCCGGGCGTACGGGATGCGTTC
>CAZYBA010000166.1:4565-5954 GCA_964646105.1 uncultured Armatimonadia bacterium | reverse complement strand
CGAACGAACCGGGGCTCGAAAGCGGCGTCGCCATCGTTGCCGACCGCTGGTGGCAAGCCCAATCGGCCCGCGGAAAACTGTCTGTCGAATGGGATACGGGAGCGTATGCCGGGCAATCCAGTGCCGGATTCGAAGCCAAGGCGAAGGAATTGCTGGACCAAGCGCCGACCTTTTCCGTGTTCAAGACCGGGGACGCCAACGCCAGCATTGTGTCCGCCAACCGGGTCGTCGAAGCAACTTACCGCTATCCGTTCATCGCCCACGCCCCGCTGGAACCCCAAAACTGCGTCGCGCGGGTCCGCGACGAGCAGGTGGAAATCTGGTCGTCAAGCCAGACACCGGGTTCCGGCCGGGACATGGTCGCAAAGACCCTGGGGGTCCCGGCCTCCAACATCACCGTCCATATGCTGCGCGCAGGCGGCGGATTCGGGCGCCGCTTGACCAACGACTACATGGTGGAGGCTGCATTCATCTCCCGCAAGGTGGGCAAGCCGGTGAAACTGGTCTGGTCGCGCGAGGACGACATGGCCCATGACTACTACCGCCCCGGGGGCTGGCAACGCCTCACGGCTGCACTCGACAGCAAGGGTGCGATCACCGGTTGGCGCAATCACGTGGTGACCTATGGCGACAGCAACCGTTTTGTGCCGTTTGGCAACATCGGACCAGAATTCCCCCATCCGTTCCTCGCAAACTACGCCCTTGACGCCAGTCTGATGCCGTTGGGGCTGCGTACGGGAGCATTGCGGGCTCCCGGCAGCAACGCCTATGCGTTCGTGGTGCAATCGTTCATCGACGAGATCGCGCATGCAGCAGGCAAGGATCCTGTGGCGCTACGCCGTGAACTTCTCGACAAACCGGTCGAGGGATTGCGTGGTTTCCAGCCAAAGCGGATGCGTGCGGTGCTGGACACCGTCGTGACGCGTTCGGGCTGGGGCAACCGGAAGCTTCCCAAAGGCTCGGGCCTGGGCGTCGCCTTCCACTACAGCCACCAAGGCTATTTCGCGGAAGTGGCGGAAGTCGAAATCCTCCCGGGCAAGCGCGTCCGTGTGAAATCCGTCTGGGTCGCCGGCGATGTCGGCAGCCAGATCATCAACCCGGTGGCGGCGGAGAGTCAGGTGCGTGGCAGCATTATCGACGGGCTGTCGGAGTTGATGCTGCAGGAGATTACCCTCAAGGGCGGTGCCGTGGAACAATCCAATTATCACGAGCACGCCATGCTCAGCCACAGCCAAACCCCGAGCCTGATCGACGTCACGTTCGTCAAATCCGAAAATCCACCAACCGGACTCGGCGAACCGGCGTTGCCCCCGATCCTGCCCGCCGTGGCAAATGCGATTTTCGCGGCGACAGGTCAGCGCCTGAGGGAAATCCCGTTGTCGAGAGCAG
>CAZYBA010000166.1:298-4555 GCA_964646105.1 uncultured Armatimonadia bacterium | reverse complement strand
CTCGGCACGGTCGGCAAGCAAATCCGAAACCAATGGCGCCAACCCGACGTAATCCGCCAGTCGGATCACCACCCCGGGATGGCGCCCTTGGCCTTCCCGCAGGAAATCGGGGAGATCCTGAGCCACATGGGTGCCGATGTGCAAGAACCACGGCACCGCAACAATCTCGGTCGCGCCGGCAGTCGCACAGACGTCGATCGACTCGGGGATCGATGGTTCATTGCACTCGAGATATCCGATCTCGACATGCCCGAACTCCACACGTTCCCGCATCCTCACTGCAAGACGTTCCAGCGCGGCGTTCGCCGATGCCCTCGGGGAACCATGCGCCAGCAGCAACAACGCCGTCATGCGACACCTCCCACCCGCGTAGCGGGACAGGCAGCCGTACCGAACAAGGGACAATCGGACCGATTGCGACAGTGGCTCCCCGCCCGGGCCAGCGGCTCGTCCCAGTGCTCCGATGAACGAGCGGTTTGGGCGGTTGCCACCACGATTTCGTCCCATCGCGGGTCTTCCCCCAACACCGGAGCCACCCGGAATGTCACCTCGGGGTGCCGCTCTCGGACCGGCTCCAGGGCCTCGGGCAGGCTGTGGGTCACGAAATAACCGGGCGCCAGGAAATACGGGACCACGATCACAGTGCCGACGCCCTCGGACACCAATTGGTCGATCACATCCCCAAACAAGGGGGCACTGTAATTGAGGTACCCGATTGCAACCCGATCGGCCAAAGCCCGATCCTTCAGACGGGCCCCATGGGCTTCGAGGGCCTCACCGGACCCGCAGAGCAACGAACCGTGGGAAAAGAGCACGAGGGCGGTCATGGCAACGAGTATACTCGCCGGGTTCACCGATTCGTTCCGGTAGCAGCCGCGGATTCAGCAATCTCGGACCGTGGGCTCGGAATCCTGCATCGATACCTGCCTCAGAGGCCCGGGGAAGCAGGTCCGAAAACGCGTCCTCAGCGAAAAACAAACCCCGGGGACATTGCCTCCCCGGGGTTTTCAAAGACCAAAACGTGAATCGTCAGGGCTTGAGTTTCAATGCCTTCGGGTCAAGCGTGATGGTCGCCTTCTGCACCGCAGCGGACAACCACTGTTGGAATCGCGGGCCGGAACCGACCAGTTTGGCGACCTCGTCATCCTTGTATTTTCGTTTTTCCGCCGGTGAAGCGTCCTTGCCCAGGCGTACCAGTTTAATGACATGATAGCCATACTGGGTCTTGACAATCGGGCTGATCTCACCCGGCTTCTTCAGCGAGAACGCGGCGTTTTCGAACTCGGGAACCATCATCCCGTTCTTGGCGAACCAAGGCAGCATGCCGCCTTCGACCGCACTTGCCTTGTCATCCGAGAACGACTTCGCGGCCGCTTCGAACGTAGTCTTGCCGGCCTTCACATCCGCGACGATGCCTTCCAGCTTCGCCTTGGCGTCGCTCTCCTTCTTCGCCTGGTCCTCCGCCGACAACGGTTTCCCGTCGGGTCCCGGCTGGGGCATTGTCAGAATGAGGATGTGGGAGGCCCGAATCTGGGTGTCGATCGACGGCACTTCCTTTTCGACTTGCTTGCCGAATGCCTTGCGCCCCAGCAGTTGAAGGCGCACCGTCCATTCGATTTCTGCCTCGGGTAGGCCGAAGCGCTGCGAGATCTCAGCGAACGTCATCGGCGTGCCGCTTTGCTGCATCATCGACGCAACAATCCGGTTTTTTTCGCTGCGAACCGCCTCGGAGACCTCGGCTTTGGTGACAACAACGCCGGCCTTGCGGGCTTCCTCTTCCAGAACGCTCATCTGGACGAGTTTCTGAACCGCCTCACGCGCACCGGTCTTGTTCAGGAGATCAATCAAATCGGCCCGTGAAACGTCCCGGTTGTTGACCCGCGCGACAACACCTGCGGGCAGTTTGACGAGTGGGGCAGTTTTGGCGGCCGGCCGGGCCGCCGGGTTCGTTGCCCCGACCTGAGGGCGGCCCGCCGCTCCATTGCCGGTCTGCGCATTCGCAACACAGACCAATCCGACCGCCGCCGCCGTGGCGACGATGTTGGTTTTGGTGACCATGATGTTCCCTTCCCGCAAAATCGGGCCGGCATTGCGCCGGCCCGTTTCCATCAGTTTTCGGTATCGCCCTCGGTCGGCTCCGCCGGCAATTCGCCACCAAGTACCTCGCGCGCGGTATCCACGTCGTGAACCTTGATCGCACCCCGCTCCGGAAGACCGAAATCGTCGTCCAGATCCGGAATATCGAGAACCCCGATTGCCTTGCCCTCGGGCGAAACAACCTCCAGGGCCCGGTACTGGGCAAGACCGGTACCCGCCGGGATCAGACGCCCGATGATGACGTTTTCCTTGAGACCAACCAGGTGGTCGCGCTTTCCGCGCACCGCAGCCTCGGTCAGGACACGGGTGGTCTTCTGGAACGACGCGGCGGACAGGAACGAGTCGGTCGCGAGGGAGGCCTCGGTGATTCCGAGCAGCACCGGGATGGACGTCGCAGGCCGACCGGCAATGCCGGTCTGCTGTTCGCGGGCCTCGATTTGGCGGTTGGCATCTTCGAGCGCGAAACGATCCACCACCTGCCCGAAGAGGTAGTCCGTGTCTCCGTTGTCGACCACTTTGCGCTTGCGCAGCATCTGGCGAACGATGACCTCGATGTGCTTGTCGTTGATATCCACACCCTGCTGCTTGTAGACCCGTTGCACCTCGAAGACCAAGTAGTCCTGGAGTCCGCGCGGTCCACGCAGTTCGAGGACCTTCTGGGGTTCCAACGGACCGTCCGTGAGACGATCCCCCGGCTGCACCAGATCGCCCGGGCTGACCTTGAGTTCACCACGGTGCGGAACCAAGGTTTCCTTTCGGACATAAATGGTTTCCACCAAGGATTCCCGGATCTTGCGGGCGTCCCGCTCCGTGATTTGCTTGTCCGCCGGCAGAATCTCCTCGCCGGTTTCCGGATGCATCACCGGTTCGGCCAGGGTCTCGTTGACGAACTTCTTGGCTTCCTCCCCGACCGTGATCGGCGAGTGGATCAAGACACGGCGCAGTCCGCCATCCGTCGGGATATCCGCGACCTTGCCACCGAATTCACTGACAATGGCCTTGCCCTTGGGCTGGCGTGCCTCGAAGAGTTCGACGACTCGCAACAAACCTCCGACTTGGTCTTCCGCAACCTTGAGCAGTTGCTGGACCTGTCGTTGTTTCTCACGGGCCTGGCCTTCGCCGATCGAAATCTGCCCCTTCTCTTGATCCTCGAAGAGCATCTGTAGGTTCTGGTTCCGGTGGCGTCGGACATTGGCGACACCCGTCAACTGGTTGGCCGATCGACTGGGCCGCGATGATGCCCACCGCAACCCCGATCTCGACTTCCTTGCCGGTGGCGAGGTCGAGACCATAGCACTTGGCACAGACCCCCTGCCGGGACTCGCATGTCAGAACCGAACGCAGGCCGACCTTGCGGACCTTGGCAGCCTGGATCCGCTTGGCCACCTGCTCGTCGATGGTGCCGTTCTTCTCGAGCAAGATCTCGCCGGTCTCCGGATTCACCACGTCGTCAAGGGTCGTACGTCCCTTCAGACGCTCCGCCAGTGACTCGAGAACGTCATTGCCGTCGCGGAATTCCTCTACCCAGATACCGTTCTCAGTGCCACAGTCCACCTCGCGGATGATCACATCCTGGGCGACGTCGACCAGACGACGGGTCAGGTAGCCGGCGTCTGCGGTTCGCAGCGCCGTGTCGGCCAATCCCTTGCGCGCCCCGTGCGTCGTCACAAAGTACTCAAGAACCGAGAGCCCCTCGTGGAAGTTCGAGCGGACCGGAAGGTCTTCGATGATGTTCCCGAACGGGTCGGCCATGAGGCCGCGCATACCGGAAAGCTGGGAAACCTGCTTCTTGGAACCGCGCGCGCCGGACGTGGTCATGATCGAGATCGGGTTGTACTTGTTGATCGACGCGACGATCTCGTCACCGATACGGCTGGTGGCCTCGGTCCACAACTGCAGAACCTTTTGCTTGCGTTCGGCTGGGGACAACATCCCCTGCCGGTACTGGCGGTTGGTCCTCGCGACGGCGTCCTCGGTCTCCTTCAAGATGACCGCACGCGATTCCGGCGACTTCATGTCGGTCATCGCGAACGTGATGCCGGCCTTGGTTGCCCATCGGAACCCGATTTCCTTGAGATCGTCGAGGAACTGGATTGTCCGCTCCGCGCCGCAGCTTTGGTGAACAGACGCAATCAACGCCGTGATCGACTTCTTGCCCGA
>CAZYBA010000166.1:0-288 GCA_964646105.1 uncultured Armatimonadia bacterium | reverse complement strand
CAGCGCAGTTGCGGGGGAACGATCGCGTTGAAGATGATCCGGCCCACGGTGGTGTTGATGGTCGTGGTTTCCTCTTCCGAGACCCGAATCCGAACCCGAATTGGTTGGTGCAGCTTGAGCAGCCCGTTGTCCCAAGCGTACGACGCCTCTTCCGGATCGCCGAAGAGCGGCAACTCCGCGGAGTCTCCCGCCTCGGATTCCTCCATCGTCAGGAAGAAAGCCCCGAGGACAATGTCCTGCTGCGGAGAGACGATCGGGCTGCCGTCCGCCGGCGAGAACAGGTTGTGG
>CAZYBA010000165.1:1412-7279 GCA_964646105.1 uncultured Armatimonadia bacterium | reverse complement strand
TAGTCCAGTACGATGCACGGCGACGCCCGATTTGGCGCCACTGGGTTGACGATTTGGTGGTGGATCTGGTTTGTTCCCCCGATGGCAGGTGTCTTGCCCTCGTCGCCGGATCCGGCCCGCGCGGCAGCGGCGTATTGGTGATCGGCGCCGAGGGGGAATGTATCGATTTCATCCGATTGCCCCGTCCGGGGGAAACACTGTGCGCCGACGCGGCCGGAAAAAGGTTTGCCGTTGTCTGCGCCGGTTCGCAGGAATGTCTGGCATTGCTCTCGGGCGTCGTCGGTGAGGGGATCGACTTGGAAGCGCCTCTCTTGCGCAATGGCGGTCCCGGCAGCACTCGCTTGGCACTCTCCCCGGTCGGAACCTATGTCGCGGTGCAGACTGAAGACATTGCCGTTGACGTTTTCCGAGTTACCGAACGTCGTCAATCGCGCTCGGAACGGGCGCGCTGGTCAGTGGCAGTCGCGCAGGAACGGTTGGAATCGGGAGAACCGGTTGCGGTCCTCCGCTGGCTTGCGGATCTTCTCCGGGACAATCCTGCGGACCCGCAACTCACCGACCTGTTTTCGCAGCGGGTCCGGCGTGAAATCAACTTGGGATTGGAAGAGGCGGATCGCTTGTTTGCTGAACGCGAATGGGAACAGGCACTGCGACGCTTGGGCGGATGGGACGATTCGTTGGGAAGCAATCCTTCCTGGGACGGGCGTCGTCACGAAATCCGAGCTTCCATGTTGGACAGTTGGCTCTCCGAGGCGTTCGATCACGAGGAAGCATCGGAATTCGAGTCCGCGCGACAGCGATACCGTGACATCCTCCGTTACGAACCGCTGCACGTTCCTGCGACCGAGGGTTTGAATCGGGTGGAGCTCGAACTCGTCGCGACCGAGATCCGTCTTGCGCAGGATGACTTGAAGAACCGCCGCTTTCGCCAGTGCCATGCGCGAATCGAGGCTGCTCGGAACTTCGGGGCCGATCCTAACTTGACAACGGCCCTCTGGGATGAATGTCGCGTCACAGAGGCGTTGCTGTACGCGGATCAGTTGTACGGGTCGAAGAATTACGGAGCCGCCGAGTACCAGTACTTGAGAGTTTTGGAACTGTGCCCCGGCCATGCGGCGGCGTTGCGGGGGCTTGATTTCTCGAGGGCGTTGAAGGGAGACACGCAGATCGATGGACGTTTCAGCCGTTTGGAGTAGGGGCCTTGCCGCATTGGCGATGGGCGTGACCGGATTGTGGGTGCTGCCGATGGTGTCGACGGCGCACGAGGGGGCGCAGTCTCCGGACAAGCCGATCGCGCAGGGACGTCCGGCTGCTCCGTTGCCCGCCGATTTGGATCGATTTTACGAACGTCGGGTTGTTCGGCGCACCGTGGCTCCGGATCCTGCTCGGGTGTCTACGGATTGGAGCCCGGTTGTGGTGTCCGATACCGGTGCGGCCCACCCCGCCGTATGGATGCATTGGGACGATCAATCGTTGGCGATCGCGGTCACCGTAAGTCGGGCGGAACCGGTCGCGCTCGACCTTGATCTCGACGGGGATGGATTCGACAAGGGAATGGCGAACCTGAGGGTTGCGGTCGCTGCCGGCGAGGAAACGGGAACAGTTCACCGCTGGGAACGGAAATCGGCGACGGAACCCGGAGTTTGGAAGGAGTCTCCGAAAGTCGACGGTGCGTGGGTGGCGCTGCGCGGTGCGACTGCCTGTGTGATTGTCTTGCGCAAGTCGTCGGCTTGGGAATTGCCGTTGCGCGTCGGCGCTGCGATTGGTGTGCGGGTCCATCGTCCGGACAGGCAGCCGGCTCTGGTTCCTCCCGACTCCGAGGCTGCGCTGCGTCTGGAACTCGCCGACGAAATCCCCGCGGCAGGCGCCGGAGTGACCGTACGCGTTACGCCGCGTCGCCGCGAAATCGTACCGGGGGCCAAGGCCCGTGTTTCCGTGGAGGTCGCCAACGTTACCGAGGGACGTGTCACCTTGGCGCAGATCCGGGTGGGGGGAAGTGACGGCGACTCCAGCCACGTTTCGGGAGCGACGGTTCCCGGTACGGAACTGGGTCCGGGAGAGAAATTCCGCCGCGACTTCGACCTGCCGGTTGCGGAGGCCGTCGGAATTGCCGCATTCACGATCGAGACGACGGCGACAATGGCGGACGGTCGCACAATCGTCGCCAAGACATCCCTCGACCGGATCGAACCGTTTGCCGCGGAGTTGCAAATGCCGCCCGGAACGGTGTCTGCGGGTGGGGATGAGCGCAGCCGAACCCGCGTTGCCATGGTGGTTTTGCGGGGAAAGAGCGACATCAAGGCGGACGGCACGGTGGAGTTGACGGTTCCACCCGGCTGGATTGTCGACGGGCCTTCCAAACGAACGGTGCAGATGTCTTACGCGACCGAAGTCAAAGGTGCCCCTTTCAAGATCCGAGTGCCTTTGGGCGCTCCTTCCGGGGTTTATCCCCTAAACGCAACGGTGACCATTGCGGGGCGGACCTACGAAGTTCGTGCCCAGGTGACGGTTGCCGGCGGGGGCTGACACGATGGTCTCTGGAATCGTCCCGGATACGCTGCGAGCGGGGTGGAACGGTTTTTTGGAACTGCTCTACCCCTCGCAGTGCGAAGGGTGCGGGACCTGGGGAGAGCCTCCGCTGTGCGACACCTGTATCGAGGGACTCGACGGATTCGAGACGGACGTCTGTTTCGTGTGTCCAACCGCGCGCGGGAACGCGGAGTGTGACGCCTGCGCCGCTGCCGAACGGGAGTGGGGTGGCTGGGCTTTCGATCGGGCTTGCGCCACGTTCGCCTACACGGGGACCCTCCGCCATCTTGTCCACGTCTTCAAATACCGGGGAGTATCGACTCTTGGTCCATTGCTGGGAGCCCTGATGACTCAAGCGATTCTGGACGCGGGGAAAGATTTCCCGTGGGATGTCGTCCTTCCGGTACCCGGCGAGCCCGGCAGGACCCGCCAACGGGGCTACAATCCCGCACGGTTGCTGGCACGTCCGATCGCCGAAGAAATGGGTTGCCGCATTCTTACTGAGGACACGGTACGACGTACGCGTAGGTCACGGTCCCAGATGGGTTTGTCGGCCGAACAACGTCGCTGCGCAGGCGAGCGCTTTGGATTCATCGTGCGCGATCCCACGGAAGTTGCCGGCAAGGCCGTGTTGGTTGTCGACGATGTTTTCACCACGGGAAGCACGGTTCAGGCACTGGCGACGGTACTCAAGGGGGCCGGGGCGAAAACTGTCGGGGTGTTGTGTTTGGCGGCGGGGCGCTGACCCGCATCGCTGCAAGTCCCGAAGTGCCTCCAATTGTCGAACAAGCGCACTGATTGTCGAAAGTCGGACTCCCGAATCGGGTCGGGCTTGCCGACATTAATCGGGTAGGGCCGATACGGGCACGGGTGTGCCCGGTCTCGTGAATGCCAGCGTCATTCGGGCCCAGGAGGTTGACCGGGAATGTTTTCGTTCTTGACACGGACCAAAAGGGCCGACGCGCACTTTCTGCATATTGGAAAGTCCGGGGGGTCGGCAATCAAGTCGGCGCTCACCAGCTGCCCGAACACTCCCCGATACCGGATACATCTGCACAAGCATGAAGTGACCCTCGCCGATGTGCCAGAAGGCCAAAAGGTCTTTTTCTGCCTTCGTGACCCTGTCTCGCGTTTCGTGAGTGGCTTCTACAGTCGACAACGCAAAGGGCAACCCCGGTACTACGTCGAGTGGACGCCCGGAGAAAAAGCGGCCTACGAGACATTTGCGACACCCAACGAATTGGCGCTGTCGCTCGCCGAGACGGGCGGAGATCCGGATTCTCCGGCTTCCCGGGCAATGTCGGCAGTAAAGCACCTCGGTCATTACAATTTCTGGTACCGGGACATTCCGTATTTCAAGTCGCGCTTGGACGACATTCTCTTCATCGGGTTTCAGGATTCGCTGGACGCCGACTTTGTACGCTTGAAGCACCTCCTCGACGTTCCCGAGCACGTGGTGCTTCCGACCGACGATGTTGCCGCGCATCGGAACACTCCGACGTTGGATCGAAACCTGGACCCGGCTGCCCGCGCTGCCCTCGAAGAATGGTATGCGGAAGATTTCGCCTTCGTGGAATATTGCCGGCAACTGCAAAAACAACGAACCGAACCGTGATCGGCATGCCTAAAGACACGCAAGGCGTCACTGCTTTACGCAGCTGTTCCGTAGAATAGGACATGACCGAAGTAGTCGATTTCGTCGTGCTGGGGTCCGGAATCGCCGGATTGACGTTCGCGCGGAAAGTCGCTCCCCTCGGCGATGTAGTCGTCTTTACCAAGAAGAGCCGAACCGACAGCAACACCAACTGGGCGCAAGGTGGAATCGCGGGAGTCCTGTCCCGCGAGGACTCGGTTCAGGAACACGTCGACGACACCATCGTGGCGGGGGCGGGCCTGTGCGACCGGGATGCGGTTCGAACGTTGGTGGACGAGGGCCCGGAGCGCATTCACGAGCTCCTCGAACTGGGGGCGCGATTCGATCGCGAGAACAACGATCCACAGGGGGAATTGGCGCTCACCCGTGAAGGGGGGCATTCACGGCGCCGTATCGTGCACAGTCGGGATACGACGGGGAGGGAAGTGGAACGGGCCTTGGTGGAGGCCGTCGCCCGATGCCCGAGTGTTGTGGTTCGGGAGAACCACATGGGGATTGACCTGGCCCGAGAATCGGGCGGCAAGGGCCGTGTACGCGGCGTCCATGTGCTCGAGACGTCCACGGGACACATTCGCACCGTCATCGCTCGAAAGGCGGTTTTCCTGGCCACCGGCGGATGCGGCCATGTTTACGCGCACACGTCGAATCCGGAGATCGCCACCGGGGACGGTTTGGCGATGGCGTTCCGGGCCGGTGCCGAGGTGGAGGATCTGGAATTCGTCCAGTTTCATCCGACGACCCTGTTCCACCCGTCGGCCGCATCGTTCCTGGTCAGCGAGGCCGTCCGTGGCGAGGGAGGGATACTCCGGGACCGAAGCGGCCATGCATTTATGGAAAGCTATGATGTTCGTGGAAATCTCGCCCCTCGGGATATTGTCGCTCGGGCCATCGATTCCGAGATGAAACGTCAAGGGGACGAATGCATGTTCCTGGATGTCCGTCACTTGGGACCCGACCGCATCCAGGAATTGTTTCCTCATATTTACTCGCGATGCCTCAGCTACGGGATCGACATGGCACGGGAAATGGTCCCGGTTGTTCCCGCCGCACATTACATGTGCGGGGGGGTACGGTCCGATTTGGACGGTCGGACGACATTGCCGGGATTGTGGGCGGCGGGCGAAGTCGCATGCACCGGAGTCCACGGTGCCAATCGCCTGGCGTCCAACAGTCTTCTGGAAGCCATGGTCTTCAGCCACCGTGCAGCGCAGGCCGTGTCACGCGAGCCCGACACCCACGACATCCCGGATGTCACGGCGTTCGAACCCTACCGGGGGACACTGAAGGCGAGCCAGACGGATGCGATTCGTCACCGGATTCAGAGGACCATGAGTAAGTTTGTCGGAATCTACCGCTCCGTCGACCGACTGGAGAAGGCATCCGCAGCGCTCACCATCCTTCAGGATGAGGTGGATACCCTGTATGCGACATTCCGCCCCACCGAGGACCTTTTGGAAGTCCGCAACTTGTGCACGTGCGCGCGATTGATCGTGGCCAGTGCCCTGAACCGACGCGAAAGTCGTGGATTGCACGCGGTCGAGGAATGGCCCCAACCGTCGGACGATTGGCTTTGCGACACGATCCTGGTCCGTGACCGAGATCGAGACTTTCGTCAAGTGCCGGGCGGGGAAATCCACTGGCCCGTTGCCTGAAAATGCGGCGATCCGGTCGGGCCCTGACAAAA
>CAZYBA010000165.1:0-1402 GCA_964646105.1 uncultured Armatimonadia bacterium | reverse complement strand
AAAAGGAGATCACACGACCGGAATGTAGCACGGCAAACGTCGCACTGTCAAGAAAACGGTCCCGGTTTGACCGCGAACCGGCATATTCCCGAGGATTGGAATCACCACGTGCCCACCGCGTTGGTATGATGCCTCAGGAGGTGCGTCATCCGTAACGACAGACAAAACGGGCACTCCACCGAGCGTGAGGAAACTGCGCTTCTGGTGGCCTTGGAGACCGATTCGGCAATGGATCCGCTTGACGTTCGCCTGGACGAATTGGCGGAATTGGCGGCGACTGCCGGGGCTGGGGAAATAGGACGGCTCGGGCAGAAACGGCGTTCACCGGATCCGGCGACATTGATCGGTCAGGGCAAGATCGACGAGTTGTTGGGAGTGGTCGCGGACGTCGTTCCGACGGTCGTGATCTTCGACGACGAACTGTCACCGACCCAGCAGCGCAACTTGGGAGAGGCCCTCAAGGTCCGTGTCATCGACCGCACCCAGCTTATTCTGGATATCTTCGCGCAGCGGGCCCGCACCCGCGAAGGAAAGCTTCAGGTCGAGCTGGCGCAGCTGAGTTACCTCCTTCCGCGCCTCGGAAGCCTGTACACGAAGTTCGAACGCCAACAGGGTGGTATCGGTGTCCGCGGAGGTGGCGGGGAAACCAAGCTGGAATTGGACCGCCGCAAGGTTCGGGAACGAATCGCCGAATTGGAACGTGAGCTAGAGGACGTCAAGCGCAAGCGCCGCATGCAGCGGGCTGGACGTCGCGAGTTGCCATTCCCGACGGCGGCACTGGTCGGTTACACGTCCGCGGGGAAATCAACCTTGCTCAACCTGCTGACTGGATCGGATGTCCTTGCCGACCGAATGCTTTTCTCCACCCTTGACCCGACAACTCGCCGGGTGGTTCTGCCGGACGGCCGGGGGATTTTGCTTACCGACACGGTCGGGTTCATCCGCAATCTGCCGCATCATCTGGTAGCCGCGTTCCGCGCCACGCTGGAGGAAGTTGTCGACGCGGACTTCCTGATACATGTGATCGATGCATCGTCTCCCGAAGCCGACCGGCATCGGGACACGGTACTGGAGACGATCGAGCAACTCGGAGCAGGTGAAAAACCTCTGATCACCGTTTTCAACAAGGCGGATTTGGTCGAGGATCATTACCAGCTGCGCCGCTGGGTGGCGGAAAGCCGAAATGCCTGTTACCTGTCGGCCGCGAAGGCCGAGGGCATCCCGCATCTGATGGACCGAATCACCGAAACCATCCGTGGGTTGGTTCGGAATGTCTTCCTGAAGATCCCTTACACCCGCTCCGAATTGGTGGCGCAGTGTTACGAGTACGGTGCCGTTCATTCGGTGGAGTACGCAGAGGACGGAATCTTGGTGCGGGCGGATGTGGCGGAAAGTCTCGCCG
>CAZYBA010000164.1:0-7298 GCA_964646105.1 uncultured Armatimonadia bacterium | reverse complement strand
CGCGTTTATCTGGGCGTGCATTACCCGAGCGATGTGCTGGCCGGGTACGCCGCAGCGGTTCCCTGGCTGACCGCCTGCCTGACCGCGTACGAAAAATACGAACGTGGAGTTCAGGAGAAGGCATTGCCCGCCCTCCCGGGATAAGATCCCGCCATGCTCAAGACCAATCTGCTCCAACCCGAGATCCTCTACGCCTTGGCGTCCGCCGGCCATGGCTCCCGCATCCTGATCTCGGACGGCAATTATCCCCATTCCACCGGCTCCAATCCATCCGCCGAAAAGGTGTACCTCAACCTGCAGCCCGGGATTCTCGATGTCCCGACCGTACTCCGTGCGATCGCGAGTGCGGTGCCGATCGAGGCGGCCCAGGTGATGGCCACCGCGGACGGCTCGACACCACCGGTCTGGGCCGAGTTCTCCGCCATTCTCGATCCGATCCGCTTGGAACGTCTGGAACGATTCTCGTTCTACGAAACCGCGTCCGAACCGGAAGTGGCACTGGTGGTGGCAACCGGTGAGCAACGCATTTACGCGAACATCCTGTTGACCATAGGAGTGGTTGCGCCCGCGTAAACTGCGGACCGCCGCAATCTCGACCGAACCGACGTCAATAGTAGTTGCCCTGGAGTCATGATGGACCCGATCCGTGACGCAATGGACATAGGGAACTTCGACGGGGCCCGGGAAATGGCGATCGCCCGCGTGCGCGCATCCCCCGAAGACGACAACGCCGTGCAGCTGTTGCTCGAGGTCGAACGTCGCGCGATCCTGGACAAGCGCAAACGGAGTGAAGACGACGGGGACGACACGCTGTCGGGCATGTTTCCCGGGCGTTGGCGCCGCAAACTCGACAACCGACTGACAGTCGTGTTGGCGACAGTCTTCCTGGCGGTTTCCGGGTGGTGGTTCGTGATGGGTGTGAACGCGGGGCCGAACGGATCGTTCCCCGTGCGCAGCAAGACCGGAAGAGTCATGGAAGTGCGCCGCCCGGAGGCGTTGCGAACTGCTGCCCTGATGTTCGCGTTCGGTGCGGGGGGAGTTTTGTTCTCGATCTGGCGGATGCGCCGCGAGTAAGACGTGGAATCGGTCTCCCGCAAGGAACGGCATGGGTTCGAAAAGCAAGATCGTGCCTACCGCGCCACCGCCTTGACATTGCCTTTTCCCGCCCGGTATCTTTCAATCAACGAATTCGTGAACATTTTCACGAACTTCCGTGGAGGAAACCCATGCCGTCCCCCGCAACCGCCGCCGAATTCCTGCCCACGGTCGCCCGCACCAAGCGCGGTCCTGACAGCGATATCTCCGACATCGCCGACAAGGTGTTCGCCGGGGAACGTCTCACCGCCGGGGACGGCCTGCGGTTGTTCGAGCACCCGCGCCTCGACGAACTTTCGCTCCTCGCCGACCATGTCCGAGGTCGCCTCAATCCGGCGCGCGTTGTGACGTACATTGTTTCGCGCAACATCAACTACACGAATGTCTGCTGGGTGCGCTGCGGGTTCTGCAACTTCTACCGAACCCCCGGTGACACGTCCGGGGATTCGTATGTGCTCTCCCGAGAGGAAATCGGCCGCAAGCTCGACGAATTGCGCGCGCTGGGCGGTGTCGAAATGCTGATGCAGGGCGGCCTCAACCCCAAGCTCAAGATCGAGTGGTACGAGGACCTGCTTTCTTGGATGCGTTCCGAATACCCCGAAATCATCCGCCATTGTTTCTCGCCCGCCGAGCTGATCTACATCGCCAAGATTTCGAAATTGTCGCTGGAGGATGCCTTGACCCGTCTCAAGGCGGCGGGTCTCGAGTCGATCCCGGGTGGCGGCGCGGAAATCCTGACCGACCGTGTCCGGAATTTCATCAGTCCGTACAAGGACACCGCGGACGAGTGGATCGAGTGCATGCGGGTGGCGCACCGGGTGGGGCTGCATTCCACCGCCACCATGATGTACGGCTCGATCGACACATTCGAGGACCGGGTCGAGCATTTCATGCGCTTGCGTTCGCTGCAGGACGAGTCGCTGGCCGGCTCTCCCGCACACTTCCGTGCGTTTGCGGCGTGGAATTACCAACCGGATGGCACGGAACTGGGCGGAGTTCGGGCGAGTGGCTTCGATTATTTGCGCACCATTGCGATCGCCCGCCTGATGCTCGACAATTTCCCGCACATGCAGGCCAGCTGGGTGACCCAAGGCCCCAAGATCGGGCAGGTGAGCTTGTCGTACGGGGTGGACGATTTCGGCCAGACCATGATGGAAGAGAATGTCGTGTCCGCCGCCGGGTGCACGTTCGCGGTTCCGCTGGAGGAAATGGAGCGCCTGATCACGGACGCCGGCTACACCCCGCGCCGCCGCAATACGCGGTACGAACTGCTTTAGGGATCGGTAGCCGACCAACGCAAGGTTGGAACGCGCGGGTTTCCGATGACAGCGGCCTTGGCCGACGCAGGGTTCCGGTGGAGGGGCGATAGGGCCTGGCAGCCGCCGCTCGCATCCGGGCGGTGCCGCCGGTTGCGGTGACGGTTTG
Source organism: uncultured Armatimonadia bacterium (assembly GCA_964646105.1). GTDB lineage: Bacteria > Armatimonadota > Armatimonadia > Armatimonadales > Armatimonadaceae > CAIRTT01. The sequence continues at coordinate 4,778 of CAZYBA010000164.1, read as the reverse complement.
TCCGCCTCTGGTACCATCGGGGCGATGGACCATCTGATTCCGATGCCGCTCGAGTTCACTCCGGGCGCGATTCTCTTCGACTGCGACGGCACGTTGTGCGACACGATGCCGCTCCACTACCGCGCTTGGCGTCAGACTCTGGACGGCGCGGGGCAGCCCCACTTGTTTCCGGAGGACCAGTTCTACGCCTGGGGCGGTGTTTGTGCGTCCGAGATCCTGATCCGCCTCAACCGCGACCATGGGACCGCCATGGATGTGGACATCTTGACCCACGAGAAGGAGATGGCGTACCGCGCCCTGATACCGCAGCTCTCGGGCATCGAGCCGGTGCTTGCGGAGGTACGTCGTTTCCACGGTTTGGTTCCGCTGGCGGTGGTGTCGGGCGGAATGGGCTTGGTGGTCCGGGAGTCCCTGCGCATACTCGGCATAGAGGAGTGCTTCGACACCATCGTTGGTTCGGAGGACAGTCCGCGCAGCAAGCCGGCACCGGATCCGTTCCTGATCGCCGCCCAGCGGCTCGGGATCGCGCCGGAGTTGTGTGTGGTGTTCGAGGACGCGCCTGCGGGTCTTGAAGGGGCGCGCCTCGCCGGCATGAAGGCGGTCGATATCACCAAGCATATCGGCTGAGGACGATGGCGATGGATCGCGTTTGTCATGACTCCGGCGGCCCGTGGGAAGCGGTGTTCGGCTATTGCCGTGCGGTTCGTCATGGCAATCGGGTCTATGTCGCGGGTACCACCAGCACGGGCGCGGATGGGGTGGTGGTCGGGGTCGGGGACGCGGCCCGGCAGGCGTCGGTCATCCTGGCGAACATTGAACGCGCGCTTGCCGCGGTGGGTGCGAGCCTTGGGGATGTGGTGCGAACGCGGATGTTTTTGGTGAACCGTGCGGATGCCGAGGCGGTGGGGCGGGTTCACGGGGACGTCTTCGGAGAGATCCGACCCGCGGCCACGATGGTGATTGTGGCGGGGTTGATCCACCCGGGGCATTTGGTGGAGATCGAGGTGGACGCCGAGATCGGGTGAAACGTGTCCAGGCGGGGCGTTGCTGTAGCGGTGCTGCCCTGTTGGATGGATTTGACGCCGAGGTCGGATGAGGAATGCCGGGAAACCGTGCGCCGGGTTCGGTTTGGTTCGGTTCGCGATGTTTTGTGCGGCTCAGTTCGCGCCGATGGACTTGGGCTTGCGGTCCGCGCAGAGGTTGTCGCCCCGCGGGCGAGGGTTGTGGATCCAGTTGCCGGTGGGATCGGTGCCGCGGCAGACAATCGCCTGGCGCATCCAAGCGGGGTCCAGGGACACCACATCGGGCGGGCAATAACGGATGGTCAGCCCGCAACGGCGCCGACCGGATGGGTTGGGGCCGGATCCGTGCGCGAGCATGTCGGCGTGGAGGCTGAGTTCGCCGGCCTTCAACGTGTCCCAGACCGGTTGTCCGAAACGACCGATGTCCGGGATTTCCTGGCCGAGGACGGCCGGCTTGTCGGTATGTTTCCACGCGATATGGCCGACATTGTGTGTGCGCGGCAGGAACTGCATCGCTGCGTTCTCAACATCGGTATCGTCGATCGCCAGCCACATGGTGACAGTCCTTGCGGGTGTGAACGGCCAATAGCTGGCGTCCTGATGCCACGGCACATGCTTGGGATCGCCCGGTTGCTTGCAAAAGAAATGCGATCCCCAAGCGACAATGTTCGGCCCGACAATGTCCTCGACCAGGTCGAGGATGCGCGGATGGGTTGCCAAGTCCCACAATCCTTCGCAGCAAACATGGTAGCCATTGATGGCGTAGTTGCCGTCCCGATTGTCCTTGAGTCCTTGCATCTGCCCGAGCAGGTGGTCGAAATAGGATCGGTTGGTGTCGGATTCGGCGGTGTCGAAGACGCCGATCGGAGCGAGAAAACCCTCGGTATTGTATTGTTCGATCTGGGCGCGGGTGAGGTGGCGGGCCCGCTCCGGGCAAACGGGAACAAACGAGAGATCGCGTCGCTTGTCGTCGGTTCCGCTCCAGGACATGGGTAGGGCTCCGCGGAACGATCCGCCCGGACCGCGGTCGAACCGATCGACTACGACTAACGGGTGATATCGCCGGGGACGATTCCGTTGTATCACCCGGTCCACACCCATGCCGGAAGCGCTACGGACAGGAGAATCAGGATGGCCCAACCGACCCCATGGATTGCCCGTTGGAATTTCGAAAACAGCACCGAAGGATGGGCGGCCGTCGACGAGACTGCGGACTTGTTCACGTCCCAGGCTGGCCTGCGGGTGGCGGGCAAGGCCAAGGGCTTCGCACTGGTCAGCCCGAAGTTCGAGTTTCCGTCCGGCAAGGTCGCCATCGTCACCCTGGTAGTCAAGAACCTGGGCCCCGATCCGTTCGCGACCCTCGCGGTCGGTCCGGGTTTCCGCAACGATGACAGCCGTTACTTCCTGATCCCGGCCTCGGGCAAATGGGAAACGGTGGTGGTGGCGATTCCGACGGTGGGTGCCATCAACCGGTTGCGCCTCTTCCCGATGGAAGGAAAGGGCACGGTTGTCATTCGTTCGATCCGGGTGGATGTTGCGGATGCGGTTCCTCCCGATAGTTGGGCAGACCCGCGTGCGCTGCGCGGCAAGGAAATTGTGGTGGCCGGCCAGTGGGCCACCACCCCGGAATTCGGTGCGGATTGGCTTGCCCGTCATCCGGATTTCACGAAAACATTCCCTGGGAACGGTCTGGTGATGCCGCTGACGGTCGACCGCGACGCGTTACGAAAACTGGGCCAGCCCGGCGACCGTGCGTTTTTGCACGACCTGTTCTGGAACACCACTAAACTGGATTGGGCAATGCTGGCGCCGGAAGTCGCGCGGTTGCGCGCGGTACGTTGGCGCCATGTGACCGCGAACTACGTCAACGCGACCTTGGGGGATCACTCCGACGGTCGGTTCCAGCCCGACCTGCGCTCCGACTCCGATTGGGCGGTGGTGGAGAACAACACCCGGCTGCTGGGACGGGCATGCCGCGAGGCGGGGTTCCGCGGGGTCTGGCTCGATACCGAGCAGTATGGAGCGTACCGGGTCGGGGACGGCCAAGCGAAGCCGGCGGGTTTCCGCGAGGGCATCTACCCGTTCGGCCGCGATACTCCCGATGTCTTGCGCCGCCGGGGTTCCCAGTGGATACGCGCCCTGCAACGGGAGTTCCCGGCGGTGCGGGTGATCATCACGTTCGCTTGGTCGCCGGATACCGCGATCGCGGGCTTCCTCAAGGGGGTGGTGCCGTTCCTCGACGGTGTCCTGGCGGGAATCTGCGAGCCGGGTCGGCTGGTGCACGGGTATGAAAACAGTTTCTACTACGGTTGGGGGGCCAACAGTCCGTACGCCAAGCAGGGTTACGATGGTTCGCACCGACGGTTCCAGCGCATGCGTCTCGGCCAGCGGGATTGGCGCAAGTTCGCCGCCGATCCGGGACGTTACGACCGGTTCGTGGAGATCGGCACCGGTGCGTGGGTGGAGGATCATCCGTATGCCAATTGGTCGGGTTGGCCGTTGGGGCAGGAAACGTCGATTTGGTCCAACCTTCCGCTGGCGGCCCAGCACACCGACAAGACCGTTTGGTTGTGGTCGGAACACACGCATTATGTCCATGCGTTCGATGAGAAACGACGTCCGAATCCCTTCTTGTTCGCGGTCCTGAATCGGACGCTGACTCCGGCCGGAGCCTCGTTCCGGGACGATTTCCGAAGCGATCCGATGCTGTCGGGCTGGACATTCGACTTCGACATGGGCTCGGTGGGCGCGAAGCTCGATCCCGACAACCAGCGTCCCGTCATGGACGACAAGACGGTGCCTTACCGCTGGGTGCCGGAGTCGAATGCGTTGGTGGTGGAATCGGTGCAACCGAGCGGACCATCCCGGGAGGTCCAGCGTCCGGTCCCGGGGCAACGTCAACGATTTGTCCGACCCGTAGTGCCGTTGGGCAATCGCGAGACGGCGTCGTTGGAGTGTACGTTGACTGTCGACGCGTACGGGGATGGAAAACGTCCGTTGTGGCTGGGGTTGTTCGAGACCGGCAGTCCGCTCGCCGGGGCCGTTTTGGCGCTGCGTCCCACCGGGCCGACGGCATGGAGCTTGGTGGCGTCCGGCAACGGGTGGAAACGATCGGTCCGGTTGGCGTTTACCCGGCCGGTGAGAATCGGGATGCCGGTACGCGTCGAGATCCGGGTGGATCCCCGGCAAAGTTCGGTGGGTGCGGCGGTGTTTTCGGCGCGGACACGGATCGGGGTTGCCAATCTGGTGATGGGCGCTGGCGAAACGATGCCTGCGTTCGACGAAATCGGGGTCGCGTTGTCGGAAGATTTGCCTGCGTCGGGTGAGAAACCGCAACGGCTGCGGGTGCACGGGTTCGCCTGCAATCGGAGCACGCGTTAGGGGCGGTAAACCGTATCGCCTTCGATGTCCCTGAACGGGAGGGGCGGGATTTGCCAATGTCGGACAATTCGGCGACGACGTGATCCGCGGCTTCGCGGGCAACGGCTTGGTGGTAGAACAAATGACTATGGTTGCGGTGACTGCCTTTTACCATTTTGTGGCGCTGGCTCCGGACGCCGAGGAGGCTCTCGCGGCGGGATTCGAGCGTCTGCTGGCCGAGTGCGACGCCAAGGGTTTGGTGCTGGTGGCGCCCGAGGGCTTCAACGGCACGGTGAGCCTGCCGCCGGATCGTCTGGACGTTTGGAAACAATCGGTCGCCGAACTGACCGGGGTTGATTCGATCTTGTTCAAGGACTCGTCCGCTCCGGACCATGT
>CAZYBA010000163.1:3227-7343 GCA_964646105.1 uncultured Armatimonadia bacterium | reverse complement strand
CCGATATATCGGACGTGTCGTATTGGATCGCAGTGTAAAAGTACGTGAAGAATAGAACCAGCACAGTAAAGAACAACGACGCAGCGATTCCCGGGAGGAATCCGAACCGCGGATCCCGATACCCCGGAGTGAGCCATTCTGTCGCAGACTTCAGCGCATCTCCAAACGCGGTTCCCGGTTGGAAAAACTGGGTCAATGTTTGGGGAAACAACTGGATCGACATGGCGAAGATGATCGGAATCACGCCGGCCGTGTTGACCTTGAGAGGAAGGAACGACGACCCTCCCTGGGTCATGCGGTTCCCGACAACCTTGCGCATGTGCTGGACCGGAATCCGGCGCACCCCCTGGGTCATGTAGATGATCCCAACGATCGACGCAAGGAAGAGGACGACAATCCCGACCACACCCAGTACCGGAACAGCCCCCTCGCGCACGGCAGTGATCGTGTTTGCAACCTGCGACGGAATGGACACCATGATCCCGACAAAGATGATCAGCGAGATTCCGTTGCCAATCCCTTTCTCGGTGATCAATTCGCCCAGCCACAACAGGAACATGGTACCGGCCGTCAGCGTAACGACAACAGTAGCCAGAACAAAGGGATTTCGCGCCAACGCGCCATTGGATACGAGAACGTTGCACAGACCAATCGCTTGAACCACAGCCAATCCGATGGTCGCGTAACGCGTTATCTTGTTGATCCGGCGCCGACCCGATTCCCCTTCTTGTTGCATCGCCTTCAATTGCGGGATGGCAACGGTCATCAGTTGCATGATGATGGACGCGTTGATGTAGGGGGTGATCGAAAGACCGATGATGGAAAACTTCTTCAACGCGCCGCCCGAGAAGATGTCGAGCGCATTGAGCAGGCCCGATTTGACAAGACGGTCCATCGCCTCGTGGTTGATGCCAGCCGCCGGCACATGGAGAGCAGCGATGTACGCCACGAAAATCCAAAGGACGAACTGGACCCGTTGACGGATTTCCGGCACCGCCAATCCCGAGGTCAACTTCTCAAGCCGGCCGGCCCGGAGGCCGACCGGCTGTGTCGTCAGAGCGTCTGCGCTTGCCCGCCAGCTGCTTCGACAGCTGCGGACGCATTGGCGCTGAACTTGTGTGCACGGATGGTCAACGCCTTGCCGATGCCACCATCCGCAAGAACCTTGACCGGCAGGCGTGTGTCGCGAACAAGACCCGACGCCACGAGAGCGTCCAGATCCACGACCGCACCCGCCTCGAACTTCGCGTCGATATCGTCAAGATTCACGATCGAGTAGTGGGTCTTGAATCGCCCGGTGTTGAATCCCCGCGCGGAGAGACCGACACCGATGCCCCGCTGCTTCGGCAGACGCCGGTGCAACGGAGTCTGGCCGCCTTCGAAACCAGGACGGCCATTCCCACGGGCTTTGTCACCCTTGTGTCCACGACCGGACGTCTTGCCGTGGCCGGAACCGGGCCCGCGGCCGATGCGCTTGCGACGGTGGGTGGAGCCCTCCGCCGGTTGCAGATCTGTCAAATTCATTTCGCGGCCTCCGCGCCTGTGTCAACCGACACCAAGTGCCGGATCTTGAAAACCATGCCCCGGATCGAAGGCGTGTCCGGCTGAACCACTGTCTTGTGAAGACGATTCAAGCCCAAGGCCCGCGCCGTGGCGCCCTGCGACTTCTCATAGCCGATCGGGCTCTTGATCAACGTTATTCGCAGTTCAGCCATCGGTCCCCTCCACCGCCGGTCGCGATCCGAAGCGGATCTCAGCCACCGTCTTGCCACGCAACGCGGCAACTTCCTCGATGGTCCGCAATCGCTGCAGTGCAGTCAAGCACGCCCAAGCGTTGTTCACCGGGTTGTTCGACCCGATGGACTTCGCCAGAATGTCGGTGACGCCCGCGGCTTCCAGAAGGACACGGACCGCTCCTCCCGCGACAACTCCCGTACCGGCGGATGCCGGCTTGAGAAGAACTTCCGACGCCCCATGGGTCGCCAAAATCTCGTGCGGAATCGTGCCGCCGACAATCGGAACCCGGATCAGGTTCTTTTTCGCCGCCTCGGTACCTTTGCGGATCGCGTCCGGGATTGCCCGAGCCTTGCCAATGCCCGCCCCCACGTGGCCAGCACCGTCGCCGACCACAACCAGAATGGACCAGCTCATGGTCCGACCACCCTTGTGGGTCTTTTGAACCTTGTTCGTACGAACGACACGCTCTTCCAGGTTCAACGTGTCCGGATTCAATCGTGCCATGTCAGAAATCCAGTCCCCCCTCGCGGGCCGCGTCGGCCAGCGCCTTGATACGCCCGTGGTAGAGGTACCCACCCCGGTCGAAAACAACCTGGTCGATACCCGCCGCCTTGGCGCGTTGCGCAATCAACGTTCCCACTGCGACCGCTCCGGCGACATTGCCGCCATTGCCGCCCGAACGCAGGTCCTTGTCCACGGTCGACGCCGACACCAACGTTCGCCCGGAAGAATCGTCCACCACTTGGGCGTAGATGTGATTCAACGAACGGTACACGTTGAGGCGCGGTCGCTCCGGTGTACCGGCGACCCGCTTGCGGATGCGGCGATGCCGCTTGACCCGCGTTACGTTCTTGTCTACTTTCATACTTTTCCTTTAACACGGGAGTACGCCACGACGTACCCCCTACCGGGAAGCGTTACTTCTTTTTGCCGCCCTTGCCGCCGCCTTTGCCGGCCTTGCCGGACTTGCCCGCCTTGCGACGAATCACTTCGTCCGAGTAGCGGATTCCCTTGCCCTTGTAGGGTTCGGGCGGGCGAACCTTGCGAACTTCAGCGGCCATCTGACCGACAACTTCCTTGTCGATGCCCGCAACGGTGATGATCGGCATACGGGTGCCGGGATCCTGAACGACCGAGAACGTAATTCCGGGTCGGGGCGCCAGTGTCACCTGGTGGGAGTACCCCACCGAAAGCGTCAGGTTGCCGCTTTCGACCGTAGCACGGAAACCCACACCGGTAACGTTCAAGACCTTCTGATAACCCTGTGACACACCAACAACCATGTTGCTGACCAGCGTCCGGGTCAGCCCGTGCATCGCACGGTGGCGGTCCGAATCCGACGGACGAGAAACCGTCAGAGACGAACCTTCCTGAGCGAGCGACATGTCCGGGGACAGTTGCCGCACCAACGTGCCTTTCGGCCCAGCCACAGTGACTCGACCGTCCGCCTCAGCGGTGACCGTCACCCCGGCCGGAACCGAGATCGGTTGTCTTCCAATACGAGACATAACTTGGTTACCCCCCTGCGCGATCGCCTAGGCAATCCGAGCACAGGTCGCGTTCACCGGAACCCGCCGTAAACATACGGCGGCGATCCATCAATAGACGTAGGCCAGCAGTTCGCCGCCGATCCCCAGACGACGCGCCTGTTGACCGGTCATGACACCCTTGGATGTCGTAACGATCGAAATCCCAAGGCCGCGCTTTACCAGCGGAATCTCGGTCGAACCCTTGTAGACACGAAGGCCCGGCTTGGAGACGCGCTCGAGACCGGTGATGACCGGGGTGCGGCGATGACCGATTCCCTGGGCATACTTCAAGGTCACTTTGATACGGCTCTGCGGAACATCCTGAATGACTTCGTAGGCCTTGATGTACCCCTCGTCGAGAAGGATACGCAGAATGTCGCGCTTGATGCGGCTGTCCGGCAATTCCAAACTGTCGTGATTCGCACCCTGAGCATTGCGAATACGCGTGAGAAGGTCGCCGATGGGGTCGTTGATTACCATGGAAAACCTCCTACCAGGACGACTTCGTTACACCCGGAATCAACCCACGATGGGCCAATTCACGGAACGTTTGACGGGAAAGACCGAACGGGCGCATGAAGCCGCTGGCGCGACCGGTGATGCTGCAACGGTTCTTCACACGCACCGGAGACGAATCGCGGGGAAGCTGGGCCAGCTTCATGCGCGCTTCGAAATCTCCCTTGCGGGCTTGTTCCTTCAACTCGGCACGGACAGCCGCATAACGGGCCACCGTGGCGATACGACGCTTTTCACGCGTCTTCCACGATTCTCGAGCCATATTTCCTCCAGGTTCCGGAGCATGCCCCGGACTTTGGCGCATACACCCTTTCCGGATGGCCTGCCATTGAAT
>CAZYBA010000163.1:2567-3217 GCA_964646105.1 uncultured Armatimonadia bacterium | reverse complement strand
CACAAAAAACCGCCCCGGCGAATGCCGGGACAACCGGACGATTCTATCACGACCGAGGGAACCGTCAAGAATCGCCAATCCTCGCTCAGTGGTCCCCCTCGATGTAGTTCTTCGAGAGCCCCAACTCTTCCGGCGCGTGCAGGCGCAACATCTTCAAGTCAACGTCCGCGGGAACCTGCCGCCGTGTCGCCAACGAAACCAGCACCATGGTGGCAATCGCAAGCGGAACTCCCCATATCGCCGGTTGTTCGCACAGACTCTTGACCAATGGCTCGGGCATCGGAACTACTTTTCGGTCCGAGAGCATGGAGAATACGATCGCCGTCAGCGACGCAGTGCCCCCGAGCAGCATTCCGGTCGCCGCACCGGCCACCGTTAGCCCACGCCACCACGCCCCCAGGAGCAGCAAGGGGAAATAGGATGCTGCCGCGATTGCAAACGCCCACCCGACCAGCATCGCGATGTCGAACGACTCCACAAGAAGCCCAAGCCCGATCGCAATCGCACCGAAGACGACCGCGGCAACCTTGAAAGTCCCGACCCGTTGCATGGGAGTTGACTCGGGGCGCAGGATCTTCCCGTAAATGTCATGCGCCCATGCTCCGCTCATCGAAACCAACAATCCCGAGAAGGTGGACATGAACGCAGCA
>CAZYBA010000163.1:0-2557 GCA_964646105.1 uncultured Armatimonadia bacterium | reverse complement strand
GCCGCTGAGGATGTCTCCCCAGATCCCCCCCAACGCCCTGGGCAGATTGATCACCGCATAGTCGGTCCGGTTGTTTGCGACGAGTTCGGGCAGGAATCCGCGTCCCAAAGCCCCCCAGATGGGCGTGAAGAAATAGAAGACTCCGATCAGAACCATCACCCAGAACGTTGTCCGCTTTGCCGAACGACCGTCGGGATTGGTGTAGAACCGGACCAGAATGTGGGGAAGGCCGGCAGTTCCGCAGATCAGCGCGATGATCAACGAAAACGTGTAGAGCAACGGATATCCGTGCTTGGATGTCAGTGTCCCGAACGGCGCAATCCATTTCGCATTGTCCTGAGCGTTCGGTATCACCCCACCCTCGCGAAAGAGGATCTTCGCCGGATCGGCAAACTCGATCTTCGGGGCCGTGCGGACCGGAACACCCCCTTGCAAGACCGGAACACCGTCCTTGGTGACCATCACAGGAAGGACAGTCACCGAGGACCCGGCGGAAATCGTGTCTCCCGCCGCCCCTCCCGTGGAATCGTCCAGCACCGCGAGCGACAGATCCAACGGGTCTTCACCCGCCACCGGTTTGCGGGCCGGCCCCACCTTGTCGATACGGGTTTCCGACTCCATCGTCATGCGCGTCTCGGACAGTGCCGAAAAGGCGACGACATTCGCGGGAGCCTTCGACTTGCCCGCCACCGTGACCGATGTATCCTTGGCGAAAACGGGGGTTCCCTTCGGCGCCGCCGCCATCGTCTTCAAGGTCCGCTGGTAGGAGCCGTACACCGCCATCAATACAAAAACCGGTACTGCGATCGCAAAGAGCTTGACCCAGTACTGAAAGGCCTGAACGAACGTGATGCCCTTCATGCCACCCAGGGCGACATTGAAACTGATGACCCCTCCGACGGCGGCCACACCGACCCAGTACGGCCAACCCATGATCGACGCCATCGTCACGCCCGCCCCCTTCATCTGGGGCATGGTGTAGAAGAAACCGATGCACAGGACAAAAATCACCGCGATCCGTCGGAACAACGGCGAGTCGAAACGTCCCTCGGCAAAGTCGGGGATGGTGTAGGCACCGAAGCGACGCAAGGGCCCGGCGATGAAAAGCAGCAGGAACAAATACCCCACCGCGTAACCCGCGGGATACCAAAGCGCATCGTAGCCGTTCTTCATCACCAAGCCGGCAACTCCCATGAACGAGGCGGCGGAGAGATACTCTCCAGAGATCGCCGAAGCGTTCATGAAAACGGAAACCTGACGACCGGCCACGAAAAAGTCCGAGGCCGACTGCGCCCGTTTTGTTGCCAGCACTCCGAGCAGGACTGTCGCGACGGTCACCGCAATGACGAACAACAACGGAATCATCGATTGTCCTCCAGCGCCCGACCGCTTTCGTCACGGGCGATGGCATCCTCAAGCTCGTTCGACTTACGGATGAAAATCCAGGAGAGAACCCAGGTCAACGGGTAGAAAAGGACGCCCAGGACTAGCCAGCCCAACGGAAAGCCCGCCACAGGTCGGGACACCATTTCCGGAAACCCGGTGTTGACCAACGGAATCGCAAGCAATGCAACCAGAAAAACTCCCCCCACCGAGAGGGAAAGACGCGCCTGGCGGGCCGTGACCCTGTGCAGCAGAGCCCGGCGATCTTCGGGCGACAACCGGTGCAACCAGGATTCATGCTCGGAACGAAGAGACGGACTTGACGAGACCGGATCGGACATGCCCGGCGTGTTCGGTGATCCTGCGGCGAAATCCTGCACTGCCACACCGCGGCGTCCACGTGGCACTGCAACAAAAAAGCCCTGCTCCGAAGAGCAGGGCGAAGGCGCCGACCGGAATCGAACCGGTGCATCGAGGCTTTGCAGGCCCCTCCCTTACCACTTGGGCACGGCGCCGGGCGACCGAATGCTACCACGCTCCGCGGGCTGGCGTCCAATGAACCGCTCCGCCAACCCGCGCCACACACCGTTCGCCCGACCGGAACCGGGACCAGGCGACCGCACCTGACGCACTATCGCACCACTATTCGTAGGTCTCGTGCGCCGCCCCCGCCAGATCGTCCGCCGGCTTCTTCCTTCCCTCAAGCAGACAGGCAACGTTCATGTCGCCGAGCACATTGATGGCCGTGCGACACCGGTCCAGGAACCAGTCCACTGTCAGCAGCAACGCAATGTAGCGGACATCCAAACCGACCGCCGTGAAAACCAGGGTCATGGTTACCAGACCCGCTTCCGGGATACCGGCAGCCCCGACCGATGCCACCACCGAAGTAAGCACGATCATCAGCTGCTGGGACAAATCGAATTCGGCCCCCACCAGTTGGCTGACAAAAAGCGCCGACATCGCCTCGTACAACGCCGTGCCGTCATTGTTGAAATTCGCCCCGACCAGCGACCCAAGGCTCGCGGACCGCTCACGCAACCCCACTTTCGACACCAAACGGTCGTAGGTGAGCGGCATGGTCGCCGTTGACGACGCGGTGGAAAAGGCGGTTACCAGAGCGTCCTTTCCCCCGGCTAGCAACTGCCCGGGACGTACCCACGATCCTGCGCGG
>CAZYBA010000162.1:0-7343 GCA_964646105.1 uncultured Armatimonadia bacterium | reverse complement strand
GATCCCCGCTACACCGGAGACCGTGCTGTCCTGCTTTGCCTGGATGAGAAAACGGGGAAGATGGTATGGCAGTTGGCTATTCCGAAACTCGGCACCGGCAAGGTGAGCGACTGGGAATTCCTCGGTCTTTGCTCGTCACCGGCGGTCGAAGGCGATCGCGTCTACATCGTCACGAACCGCTGCGAGATCATGTGCCTGGACGTGAATGGCCAAGCCAACGGCAACGATGGAACGTACACGGATGAGGCTAAGTACTTCACCGAGAAGGGCAAGACGGCGCAAGGCTTGCTTCCGCATGACGCGGATATCCTCTGGAAAACCGACATGCGTGAGGAACTTGGTGTCTTCCCGCACAACATCACCAATTGCGCGCCGTTGATCATCGGCGACAAGGTGGTGGTGACCACGTCCAACGGGGTCGACTGGACCCACACCAATATTCCGGCCCCGAAGGCACCGGCCCTTTGCATGGTCGACAAGAAGACCGGCGCATTGCTCGGCGAGGAGGCCTCCGGAGTGAGCGCCGCCACCCTGCACTCCAACTGGTCGTCGCCGGCAGGAGGAACCCTCGGGGAGAAGCCGGTGATCCTCTTCGGCGGGGGTGACGGAATCCTTTACGCGCTCGATACCGAGACCCGTGACGACGACGGTGTGAAGATCCTCAAGGAGTTGTGGAAATTCGACTGCAATCCCGCGCAGTACCGAGAAAAGGGCGGCAAGAAGCTCAAGTACGCGACGTTCGACGGGCGCAGCGAGGTCATCGCGACTCCGGTGTTCCTGAACGGAAAGGTTTATGTCCCGATCGGGCAAGACCCGGAGCATGGCGAAGGAATCGGCAACTTCGTTTGCCTCGATGCGGCAACGGGCAAGCAACTTTGGGCAAACGACAAGATCATGCGCTCCTTGTCCACCCCGGCCATCTACAACGGGATGATCTTCGTGGCCGATTACAGCGGCTTTGTCTATTGTCTTGACGAGGCGACGGGACAGACACTCTGGAAGTTCGATACGCGCAGCCATATCTGGGGATCCTGCTTGGTGGTCGACGGAAAGGTGTATATCGGAACCGAAGATGGCGACCTGATCGTTCTGGAGGCGTCCAAGACGATGAAGGAAGTCGGACGAACGGACGTTCGGGCACCGATTTACGCATCCCCGGTGGTGGCCAACAAAACTCTGTACGTCGCCACACCGACCCACCTGTATGCGGTGGACGCGAATGTGAAAACTGCAACCGAGCGATCGGCGGCGACCGGTCGCGCGGTAGCGCGGATGGAACGGCGTGCATCCGAACTTCGGGCCGAACACCACCGCGTCGCCGGATGCGTGGTCGGTGATCGATCCGCCCACATGGAGCACCGCTGAAATGCGTAACTTTGCCTTGGCCGCATTGGTTGCGGTGGTGTTTGTCCTCCACCAGGACATTTGGAACTGGAAGGACAAGACCTTGGTGATGGGGTTTCTTCCCATCGGACTCGCGTATCATGCGGGTTATGCCGTGTTGTGCATGGTGACCATGGCGATACTGGTACGGTTCGCATGGCCCCGCAATCTCGATGGTGACGAATCCGGAGGGCAGGCATGATCCCGGCAATCATTGTGTTCGCCTACCTGGCGATCGTTGTCTACATCGGTGTCTTCGCGTTCCGCAAGGGCACGGATTCCGGCGAGGACTTCTTCCTCGCGAGCCGCCGTCTTGGACCGGCCGTCTTCCTCCTCTCGTTGTTCGGAACCAACATGACCGCGGTTGCGATCCTGGGGTCCTCCGGAATCGCCTACCAACGGGGCATCGGTGTCTTCGGGTTGATGGCCACATCGTCGTGTCTGGTGATCCCGTTGACGTTGTTCCTGATCGGCACACGTCTGTGGAGCCTGGGCAAGCAACACGGGCACATGACCCAGGTCCAGTTTTTGCGGGACCGATGGGAAGCGGGCGGCATCGGGACTTTTTTCTTCGTGATCACCGCGTTGATGCTGGTTCCCTACATCATCATCGGGGTGATGGGCGGAGGGGAAACCCTTGAGACGATCAGCGGCGGCAAGGTCGACTATGCGGTCGGCGGCGCAGTGGTCGCGATTGTGGTGGCAAGTTACGTTTTCTTCGGTGGAATGCGGGGAACCGCTTGGGTGAATACGTTCCAAGTGGTCCTGTTCCTCGCATTCGGCGTGACCGCATTCACGTTGATTGCCGGCAAATTGGGCGGGTTCCCCCAGATCATGCAGGAGTTGGCGTCCAGTCCCAAGACCGCCACACTGCTCAGTCGGGAACGCATCCCCGCGGAGGAGTTTTTCAGCTACTTTTTCATCCCGCTGTCGTCGATCATGTTCCCGCACATTGCGATCATGTGCATGACGGCGGAAAAGGTCACCCACTTCAAGAAGACGGTCGTCCTGTATCCCATCTGCATCATGGCCATCTGGTTGCCATCGGTCTACCTGGGTGTGGTGGCCGCGTCTCAGTACCCAGGCTTGAAGCCGGGTGAATCGAACGATGTGGTGATCCGACTGCTTGCGGACAATGCCGGCACGTTGCTTTCCGGCGTTCTGGGCGCAGGCATCATGGCCTGTGTCATGGCATCGGACAGCCAGATTCTTGCACTCTCCACGATGTTCACCGAAGACCTTTTCAGCTATTACGGGGGACGTCGCAGGTTCGGCGCCAAGGCTGAAGTCTGGGCGGGACGTGCTTTCATTGTCTTCATCGGGATCGCCAGTTACCTGATCGCGCTGTCCTTGAAGGATCAGGCCAACATCTTTGAACTTGCCATTCGCTTCGCGTTCTCCGGATTCGCGGCGTTGGCTCCGGTGATGCTTGCCGCGCTTTTTTGGAAACGCAGCACCAAGTGGGGTGCGTTGGCATCCGGAATCTGGGTGGTCGCCGGAGTCTTGGCAAGTTGGTATCTGAATGCGATTTCGGAGGAAAAGGCCAAAGTCTACTTTGCGCCTCCCAAACCCGCGATGGCGACAGGTGCCGGGCCCGCTGCAGGGTCCGGGGTCGGCGCCACACCCGCTGCGGATCCGGGCGGGTCTCCTGCGACCAATCCGAGTGTGGCGGGGGGGGGCGAGCAGACGCCGGGTGCGCCGTCCACGACGTCCCCCTTGCCCGGTGGTCCGGTAGCCGGCGCGGGTTCGCCCGACGCGAATTCCAAACCGAGCATCGCCGCCGGGTTGCCCCCGCAGGGTGCTGCGGGCTCCGGTCCGAAGGGTGCCGGCGCTAAGCCGAAGCCTCCGTTCGAAGTCTTCCCGGGCAATCCGTATATTCTCCGTACCCCGAGCAACGTCACCTTCGCCGGATATCTGTTCGTCTTCCCGATGGTGGTTGGATCGGCCCTCCTGATGTTGATCGTTTCCCTGATAACGCGCCCTCCGAGCCAGGCGACCATCGACAAGTACTTCCCGGCGAAGAAGGCGTCCCACTGATCCGGCGGTTACCGTCGGCAACCACAGACCTACTATGCAACCCAACGAATCCGATTTGACTGCCGCGCAAGCGGCCCTCGACAGCCATGTTCGTGGCATTATCGAATGGCACTTTTCGCCTGAGACAGGATCCCCTTTCTGGCTCGACTGGGCGGCCAAGGCCGGGTGGGACCCGCGGAACGAGATTCGTTCCACGTCCGATCTTATTCGATTCCCCCACTTTCAGGACGAGTGGCTTAGGGACCTTCCCAACGAGGTGTGGATCCCCAAGGCGTACACGGGGCGCCCGTTCTATGTTTTTGAAACGGGTGGAACGACGGGAATGCCCAAGCAGCGCATCGGCTGGGAAGACCATTTGCGCGACTACGAGGAGTTTTCGGAGACGCTGGACGACCAATACTTCCCCAAGGGAGGCAACTGGTTGATGCTCGGCCCCACCGGACCACGTCGGTTGCGGCTGGCCATCGAGCATCTCGCCCATGTCCGTGGCGGTTCCTGCTACCACGTCGATCTCGATCCGCGCTGGGTGAAACGCTTGATTGCCGACAAGGATTTCGAGACCGTCAAGAAATACAAGCGCCACTGTCTCGAACAGGGTGCTACCCTTCTGAAGAATCGGAAGATTTCGTGTTTGTTCACGACTCCCCTCTTGCTTGAGGGACTTGACGAGTTCGTCAATGTTCCCGACGCGGGAATCAAGGGGGTGTTCTGCGGTGGGACGCAGATGACTCCCCAATTGGTCCGTTTCTTGGTCGAGGAAGTCCTTGACAACCGGGCTCAATTTGTCCCGACCTACGGCAACACGTTGATGGGACTGGCTTGCAGCCGGCCGTTGACCCGCGAGGACAACTGGAGCATCACGTACCATGCTCCGCAGCCGCGGGCTGTTCTACGCGTGGTGGATCCAAACGATACGGACCGTACGGTCGGATACGGCGAGTGGGGTCGGGTGGAGCTGACCACCTTGACCCGTGAACTCTTCATGCCGCGTTTCCTCGAGCGGGATGAAGCGATCCGTCGTGAGCCGTGGGGCAGGTTCCGTTGGGATGGCGTCGGAGAAGTACGTCCCTTCGGCGCATTGGAAACCAAGGCCATCGAAGGCGTCTATTGATGCCTGCGGCACATCGCGGGGAGTCCTGATGTCTGCTTGGAGTCGCTTTCGCGGACCGAACGGGACCGGAATTGGCGCGGGCACGGGGTTTCCTCACGATGGTCCGGTCCGCGGGGTAGCCTGGGAGACTGCGCTGCCGGGCGACGGCCATTCGTCCTCCATAGAATTCGAAGACCGGATCATTACCACGGTTGCAGACGAATCCCGTGGCAGTGCCTTCGTGGTGTCTCTGGAAGCGCGGAATGGACGGTTGGCTTGGAAATCCCCCTTGCGATGGCCGGGGGGCAACCGCCACCGGTTCAATGCCGCGGTCTCGTCGACACCGGTTGCCGGCAACCGACGCATTCATGTCTTCACCGCCGACCCGGGCGAGTCCCGGCTCACCACCTTCGACACGGCAGGCAACGTGCTGTGGGAACGTCCGCTGGGTCCCTGCAGCACCCAACATGGAGGGGGGACGTCGCCGATTCTTGTCGGGGATTCCGTCGTGGTTCCTGTGGAACCCGACCATGGCAAGGGCGCGATCTGGTGTCTGGACGCACGTTCGGGCGCAACTCGGTGGAAACGTGAGCGAGAGAGCAGCGATGCGCCCTATGCCACTCCGATGGTTCGCCGCGGTCTATCGGGGGACGAAATCGTTCTTGTTTCCACCGCCTGGGGCGTGACGGCCCTGGACCCGCGCACCGGCGCGACCCAATGGGAATCCGGCGGTTTCTTCCGTCAACGCTGTGTCGGATCGCCGATCGAGACCCGAGACGGCATTCTGGCCACATCCGGAAGCGGAGGCGGCGAGCGCAAGGCGGTTTTGGTCCGTCCTCCGGGCAAGGACAGTCGTGACGCTTCGGTAGTGTGGACCTTGACCCGCGGGACGAGCTATGTCCCGACACCGGTCCTGGCCGATGGCAAGATCGTCTTCTGGGGGGACAACGGCATGGTGCATGTCGTCGACCCGAAGGATGGCACGACAGTCTGGCAAGAGCGCGCGGGCGGGAACTTTTTTGCGTCTCCAGTGGTTGCCAATTCACGGGTGTGGAATGTTTCGACCAGCGGCGACTTGGTGTCCTTCGCTGTCGGTGCGGGCAACCCTGAGTTCACACGGATCGCCTTCGGCGGGGAAACCCACGCCACGCTTGCGGTCTCACGGGCAGGATTGATCGTCCGCACACGAGGTCGACTCTTCTGCATCCGCGATCGCGCACATTGACGAAAGTAACTATGTCCAACCTGCCAACTCTCCCAGTATTGCGTCGCGGGGTTCCCTACGAGAGCCTCGACCACGCCACGTTGCTGCATGTCCGTACCGGCGAGCCGGTCGCGCGTGTGGGCCAAGCCAATGCCGCGTTGGTGCGCCGCGACCTGCGGCGCGTTCCTCAAAACCCCTTGTCGGATTTCCGTGTCTCCGATTTGGTGTCCATGGCCTGCGAGGCGGGGCGTATCTTCATGGAGGATGTGGTTCCGGCGGGCGACCATATGCAGACTCCGGACGATTACGTGCGTTGTTTGTCGGCGACGAGCGGACTCCCCCACCGGTTGGTCCGCAACAATATGAACAAGCTGCATCAGGCGTTCACGCAGATGCCGCAGATCCTCAGTGGATTGAGCCGCGGATTGGACTTGTCGGTCTTGGATACGGGTTACGGCACCTATTCGGGAATGCCGATGAGTTTCTACCCCACGGCGCAATATCTGGGGGTGGTCCTGCCGAGCAATTCGCCGGGTGTCAACACGCTTTGGATGCCGTCGCTCGCCTTGAAGGTGCCGGTTGTGCTGAAGCCGGGCAGGGAGGAACCTTGGACACCGTTCCGGATCATCCAGTCGTTTGTCAAGGCTGGCATGCCGGCGGAAGCGTTCAGTTTCTACCCGACCGACCATGAAGGCAGCGGCGCCATCATGGAGGCCAGCGGGCGTGCACTGATCTTCGGAGACCAGTCGACGGTCGAGCGTTACGCCGCCAACCCGGGTGTGCAGGTGCACGGTCCCGGATGGAGCAAGGTCGTAATTGGCGAGGATCTCATCGACCGTTGGGAAGAATTCATCGACGTCATTGCGACGTCCATCGCTGCGAATTCGGGACGGAGTTGTGTGAACGCGTCGGCGGTATTGGTCCCACGTCATGCCGATAGGATCGCGGACGCGATCGCGGAACGTTTGGGACGGATTTTGCCCCGTGATGCCGAGGATCCGGAGGCCGAGTTGGCGGGTTTCGCGAACCCGCGGATGGCGGAGTTCATGGATGACGCCATCGAAACCGGCCTGAAGACCTCCGGTGCGCGCAACGCCAGCGCCCCCTACCAACCCGACGGTCGTCGGGTGACCAGGAACGGGTCGACATTCCTGCTCCCCACCGTGGTTGCGTGCGATTCAATGTCCCATCCGCTCGCGAATCGCGAGTTCCTGTTCCCGTATGCCAGCGTGGTTACGGTGCCGACCGGGGACGTGGTGGAAGCCATGGGGCCTTCGTTGGTGGTGACGGCGCTGACACAGGATCAGAGATTGATCGGGGCGTTGTTGAATTCGCGCCATGTCGAGCGTTTGAACTTGGGTCCGCTACCGACGAGTGTCGTGTCTTGGGATCAACCGCACGAGGGAAATCTCTTTGAATTCCTGCACCGTCGTCGGTCGTTCAGTCAAGCACCCGGTTACGGATGCGCTTCTTAGGCGAGCCTGGCCGCACGCGGGTAGTCACAGGGGCCGGCTGTGTCGACGGCATTGTCGGGGCATTGCCGGTTCCCCTCGGGGGACGGATCCTGTTGGTTACGGACGCGGGCTTGCTTGCCGCGGGTCATGTCGGCCGGTTGGAACTGCTGTTGCT
>CAZYBA010000161.1:5512-7362 GCA_964646105.1 uncultured Armatimonadia bacterium | reverse complement strand
CCCACTCCCTTGCGCATCGTCTCCCGGGCGGTGGCCACATCCTTCTCCCGGTCCGCGGCACGGTCCATCGGCGACGATTTGGCGGTTTCCCGGCGGGACGGATCCGGACCGACAAACAAACCCGACGCGAGCAACACCCCCCCGACAACCGCGATCCCGATCGCCGAAAGGACCAACGAAAGACGGACATTCGGCTTCATGGTCGCTCCTTTGCCAGCAATTGATCGGCCTCGCCCAAACGCGGATTCAACTCCTTCGCGCGGGTCGCCTCCGCGCGCATCCGACCGTCATTGCCCTCTTCCGAATAAATCCGTGCCATCTCCAAGTGGGCCGCCGCGTCCTTGGGATTCATTGAAACGCGCAGGCTCGCCTGGGAACGACGATTCGCACGCGTGGTTCTGGAGCGGTGTTCGGCAAGCATCTTCTGTCCGTCATCCTTGCGGCCCGCGCGCACCAGCGCCTGCCCCAGGACCAACCGCAGGCCGTCGTATTCCGGCTCGAGCGCGTAAAGTCGCTCCAATTGCGCCAACGATTCGGCATGGCGACCGAGACGTTGCAATGCCATCGCGAGATGCCAGTGCAGGCTGGGGATGGTGTTTCCGGACGCCAGAGCGTCGGAAGACACCTTGCGCGCATCGTCGGCCTTGCCCAGCGCCAGGTACGCCTGCGCCAAACCCGCCGGTATGCGCGGATCATCGGGATATTGCTTGGACGCGGCTTCGAGAATCTTCAACGCATCCCCGGGGCGCGATGCCTTGAAATACATGTCGGTAAGCGCCCCCCAGAGGCTGGGATCCTCCGGCGACTCGGCACGCAATTCCAGCAGCAACGATTCCGCCCTCTTGGCATCGTTGTGCTGCACACTCGCCAACGCCAGTGCTGTCCGCAATGGGCGATCCTTTGGATGAACCTTGAGCGCCGCTTCCAGCAATTTGGTGGCATCGATGGTCCAGCCGAGCGCCAAGTAAATGTAGGACAACCCGGCCACCGCCCGCGGGAGGTTCGGTTCACGCGACAGCAATCCCCGGTAGGTGGCGATGGCCTCGTCATAACGCCGGGCCCGTTGCTGGATATCCGCCAACGCCAATTGCGGAATCGGGTCCGCCGGATTCAACCCGACCGCCTTGGCGGCCGCCGACAAAGCGTCATCCACCTGGCCAGCCTCCTGCGCCGCGGTTGCCAGTTGCATCCACCCGGCAACATCGGTCGGATTGGCTTCGGCGGCACGGCGTGCGACCTCGACGGCCGACGATTTGCCGCTTGCCGTGCGTGCCTGCTCCACCATCCGATCGGTTTCCGTCTCGATCCGTCGCGCATCGGCACGCATGCGCTCCAAAGTCGGACGCAGGCCCAACCAGGCCGCGCCCAGCACACCCAATGCGACAGCGAGAACTATAGGTCGGCGCATCGGTCAGCGTGCCTTTCCGCTGCCTTCCGCGATCACGACATAGCGGTCGACCGGCACCTGCGCGATTTTCTCGACCTTTCCGGACGGCCACCGGATCTCCAAATCGACCGCGGTGGATTCGCCGGTTCCGAAATGAACCCGCAAATCGCCTTGCGAGAGGTAGCTCGAGCCAGTCCGGACGATGCGGCGCTGGGTGGTGGCGCCGGACGTACAACGCACTTCCGCGCCCAACGCCTGCTTGGGCCCCTTGGCGGCCTCGAGACGCAAACCAACCCAATGCGACTTGGTTTCGGTGGCGTTACGCCACAGGCGGGCCGCACCGTCGTTCTCGGTGATCAGCAAATCCAGCCGACCGTCATTGTCGAAATCCCCGGTCGCGGCACCGCGGCCCACCCGCGGAGTCGAGAACGGCTCCCCGGACTTCAACCCCACTTCGTCGAAG
>CAZYBA010000161.1:0-5502 GCA_964646105.1 uncultured Armatimonadia bacterium | reverse complement strand
AACAGCAACGCCGGCTGCTTGAAAGTCGCCTTGGGCTCGCGCTCCGACACATCGCCCTGCACATGACCGCTCATCTGAAAAATGTCGAGCAGTCCGTCGTTGTCCGTGTCGACGAACAACACACCGAACCCGACCATTTGGTTCGTGGGTGCCGCCACCCCGGCGTCCATGCGCTTGTCCTCGAACAACAGAGTGTCCACTTGATGGTAGAGGTTGGTTTCCTGACCGTAGTAGTTGGTGATCAAGAGTGCCGTCTTGCCGTTGTTCAGGACGTCCCCGGTGTCGATCCCCATTCCGGAATGCGGAATACCGGAATCGCTGTAGGCCACCCCGGCCTCGACCCCGATCTCCTGGAACTTGCCGTTCTTCTGATTGTGGAACAGATACCCGGGCGTCGTGTCGTTGGCGACAAAAATGTCCGACCAGCCGTCCCCGTCAATATCCCATACAGTCACCCCGAGGGACTTGCCCTTGGAGGCGCCGATCCCCGATGCGTCCGTCTCGTCGGAGAATGTCCCGTCCCCCCGGTTTCGGTACAAGCGGCATGATGTACCCTCGTACGCGGACGGAATACAGTAGATCCGCTTCTGGGAATCCCCGGCAAAGCACGGCTGATCGTCGGCGAGGGTCCGGTACTTGACATAATTGGCGACAAAAAGGTCGAGTTTGCCGTCCTTGTCGTAGTCGAGCCAAGCGCAGCTGGTGCCCCACCCGCCTGGGTTGGCAACCCCGGCCCGGGCGGTCGCATCGGTGAATCGGAATCCCCCGGTATTGCGCAGCAACCGTCCCCCATCGAGCACCCCGCTGATGTAAAGATCCGTTTTCCCGTCACCGTCGTAGTCGGCGGCGGCGATTCCCATGCCGTAGAGGGACAGCTTGTCGAGACCAGAGCCGCGGGTGACATCGGTGAATGTCCGGTCACGGTTGTTGCGGTAAAGGCGGGCGCCGGCGGTACCGTCTAGTTTCCCGCCGGGCAGCGGTCGGCAATCCACCAGCACGACATCGAGCCACCCGTCGTTGTCAAAATCGACAAAGCCACCGCCGGATCCCATGATTTCGATCAGATATTTCTTATCGGTGCGCGAATTGTGATGGGTGAACCGAATCCCTGCCGCGTCGGTGACATCCTCGTAGCGAACACTCGCCGCGGACGCGGGCGTTGCGGGGGCGGGTGGCGTGCCGGCAGGTGTTGGTCGCGTCGGATTTGCGGCGGGCTTTCCACAGCCGGCCGTCGAGACCAGTCCGGCGAGCAATGCGGGCCAGATTGTATGTGCGCTGCGTCGGATCATTTGGTTTCGGTTGAGGGCCGTGTCTCGGTGTTTCCCAGCACGGCAGCCGCTTCGGTACGTCGCCCGGCGGCATCGAGCGCTTTCGCCAACGCTTCCCGGACCGCCCGGTTGTCGGGAAAACGCGTCCGTGCCCGGCGCAACACCGCGATGGCGACGGGCATGTCGTCGGCGCGCATCGCCAATGTCGCCATTTTGTAATGATTGGCGAGTTGGTCGGGACGCAGCCTCAGATTGCGGCGTGCGAGGCGCAGTTCGCGCTCGTTCGCCTCCATCGTATCGTGGAGCTTGAGGAGCTGGCGCCCCTTCTCGACCTTGCCGGTCCGGATGTACAGGCGCCCGAGTTTGAACGCGGTTTGCTCGTAACTGACATCCTCCCGGGCGACATCCTCGAACGTCTTCACCGCGTCGTCGAGTTTGTTCTGCCCGTCGATTGCCACGGCGAGCCAGTAGCGGGAGTCGAGGGATTTGTCCCCAAGTTCGGATGCCTTGCGGGCGGCGGTTTCAGCGGCCGCAAAATCGCCCTTGGGCTCTGTGGTGGCCAGAATATGAGCCAGTTGGCGGTAGTGGGCACCGTCACCGGGCGCCTTGGCAATCGCCTTGCGGACAGCATCCGCCGCTTCCGGGTAACGTCCGCTCGCCCGCAGCAGTTCGGAATAGCGATTCCACGCTTCGGCTCCGGTATCTTCTCCTGCGACCAATACCGAGTAGGCGTCCACCGCCTTGTCGAAGCGTACGGCGCCGTATTCGAGATTGGCCAGGGATTCGGCGACATCGGGCCGGCCGGGTGCGAGGCGCGCGGCCTTTTGCAACCACTGGGTTGCTCCCGTCCGATCGCTGACTTCCAGCAGCAACGGTGCGAGGCGCACCATGGCGTCGACGTCTTCGGGAATCGCCTTCAGGTGTTGTTCGCAGAGTTCGATCTGGCGGTCGAGGTAGCCGCGCTCTGCGTACAGGTCGAACAATTCGCGCCACGCGTCACTGGCCGGGTCGTTCGCCAGGGATTGGCGCAGGTAGCGTGCGGATTCGGCGGGCTGGGTCGACGCGAGCGCACGTCCGAGTTCCAGTGCCGCGCCGGCGTCCGCCGGTTTCGCGTCGAGACGTTGGCGCAGAGCGTCGATGTTGACCGCTTGCGGGGAATCGGGGCGCGGGGGATCGGCGGAGCGCCGGCATGCGGCGGCACCGCCGATCAGGAGAACCGCGGCGGCCCAGGTTCCCAGACGCTCGGGCCGAACGGCTGCGAACCAGGACATGGGATTCAGTTTCCGGAGGGCACGCCGCCCGACATGCCACCCTGCATGCCCGGTTGCATACCGCCGGACATACCGCCCTGCATTCCGCCTTGCATGCCGCCCATACCCGGCGGGCGACCGTTGCGACTCATCCCTTGCGACTTCTGCATCATCTCCATCATCTTCTGCTTGCCCATCTGTTCGGTCTGCTGGGTGGAGACAGCGCCTTCCCCGACACCGAACTTAATGACCATGGCAACACAGACAGCGATGGCGACCACGACCAACACGATGGCGAGGGTCGTTTTCTTCTTTTCATCCATAGGTTGAGAATACCCTTGACACAAGGAAATCCGCCGGACGACCGCAAGTGCCGTCCGGCGGACATTTCAGACTCCGGCCGGAAAAAGCCCGGCCGAATACCGATTAATTGGCCTGATCGCCGAAGTACAGGTCGTCGGTGATGGCCTGGGCCTTCGACCACTTGGCATGGCCGTCCATGTAGGCGATGTTCGCACCACCGGAGTGGCGGGTGCAGTTGTTGCCTTCCCAAGCAGCGTTGTGGAAGTTCTGGTCCGCACCACCGTACCAGGTGCCGTCGCACTGGTTGGCGTAGGAAACACGGCGGATGATGAACTTGTGGTTCGGGTCAGCCGGGTTGTTGCGATCCGGGAAGCGGCCGTTGGCGCAGCAGACCGACGACGTGATCGAGTCGGCGACCAGGAGAGCCTGGGCCGGGCGATCCACCGCCGCCAGAACCGGGTTGCCCTGGAAGTGCTCGTTGTAGCCGTAGCTCAGCTTCTGGTTGAGAAGCTCGCGAACCCAGCCACGATCGACCCACGCCTGCTGATTGTTGGTCGGCAGACCGGTCCACCAGAACATGGACGAGTTGAGCGGGGTCAGGTTGGCGCGGTCGCTGGGGCAGGCGTACATCTGTGCGTTCTTGACGTACGGATAGATCGCGTTGCTCCAGTAGTTGCTCCAGATTTCCTTGCCGGGGCCGCTGCCGCCGGAGTACTGCGCCGCCCAGTTGAAGTAGGGCATGGCTTCGTCATAGTCCTGCGAGTACATCATGAACGCGGTACCCATCTGCTTCAGGTTGGAGAGGCAGCTGGTCTGGCGGGCCTTGGCGCGGGCTTGGGCGAAAACCGGGAAGAGGATCGCCGCCAAAATGGCGATGATCGCAATGACAACGAGAAGTTCGATCAGCGTAAACCCGCTGCGTCGCTTGGTATTGGCGAACGTCATGGTTCAAAAATCTCCATTGCCCCCCGAGGGGAGCGCTGTAATAACTACGATACAGACAAGCCATCGGGACCAGTGCCGGCACGGCCGATCGTGGCAAAACCACGGTCCACCGCCACCGACTGTTCCGAAGCCTGTTCGCCAGGGGACGCGGTGGTGGAACGGACCACGAGTTCCGGCCGCCAACGCGGCGGGCTCGCAACCGGACGTCCCTCCACCAAATCCACCAGCAAGTGCGTCCCCGTGCGACAAACCTGCCGCACCGGATGGCGCACGGTTGTCAGCGGAGGCCGGCAGGCCGCCGCACGACTGTCGTCGTCGAAACCCACCACGGACAGATCCTCCGGTACCCGAAGCCCCATCTCCCGCGCAGTCTCGACCACACTCACCGCCACACCGTCGTTCCACGCCACGATCGCCGTCGGCCGTGACTCTCCCGACAACAACTCACGCGCACGGTCGCGCGCAGACGCGGCCGATCCCGTCGAGATCCAACCCGACGGAACCTCGATGCCATGGGCACCCATGCGCTCCTCGAACGCTTCCACACGCTCGACAATACTCACCTGGTCCATCGGGCCGGTGACATGGGCGATGCGCCGATGCCCCAACCCCGCCAGATGGTCCACCAGAAGCCCCATGCCCTCGGCATTGTCGACGTCCACCCACGGCACCCGCACATCGTCCATGCGCGCCGACAACGACACCGCGGGCATCCCCAGCGCAATCACCTCGGACACATCGGGTGCTTGCAATAACGGTGCCAAAAGCAAAACGCCATCCACACGGCGCTCGCGGACCGCCTCCATCGACGATCCTGTCGACTGGCCATCCCCGGTGAACAACATCACTTGGTAGCCACGCTCGCCCGCCCCTTGCAAAATCCCCTCGAGCGCCGCAATTTCGTACGGATTCGACACCACCGGGGGCCACGTGATCCAGTTGAACAACACCCCGATCGCACCCGTACGCCGATGCCGCAGGCTGCGGGCCGCGTGGTTGGGGTGGTAACGCAAATCCGCGGCCGCACGCAGGATCCGCTGACGTGTCGCATCACTCACCCGAGTGCCTGAACGAGAACCGTTCAACACCCCCGACGCCGTCACGACACCGACCTCCGCACGCGCCGCCACGTCCTTCAGAGTTGCCGCACGCGGAACAACGCCACGCCGATCCGAGACAGGCTCGGGCGTGACGGATACTCCCTCGGGACGATGCAACAGCGCATCCACGGATTCGGACATCGGAATCAATCGGGCGTGAAGAAACGCTACTTCACTGAAGCGAGTTTAGTTCCCGACGCACCGTTTGTCAAGACGCGACAAGGCAGGGAAAGCGTCCAAACACACCGGAATGCCACCCCGAGTCCCTGCCCGAACCAGACCGACTATCACCCGGAGGCGTGGTGCAAGGGCCAACCGGTCCGATGGCTCCCCCCCGACGCCAACACCGGACGCGGTCAAGCCAACTCAAAATCCACCTCGAAAGTCCGACGCCAAGGCAGACGCACCGAGCCCGGCACCAAATCCAGCCCCGCACCAATCCCAATTCCCCGCAAACGATCCAGGCATTCCCGCAATCCCGACTCGATCCGCGACGCCGTATCCTCAATCTCCACGGCACTCTCCGGATCCGGGTCGTGGCGGCCCCAGCGACGCGTGTTCTCCGAACGAACCACCCTCCGCACCAACTGCTGGTAACCCCAGTCCTCCAGAAACCGATGGGCCAAAAAAGAATCC
>CAZYBA010000160.1:3234-7365 GCA_964646105.1 uncultured Armatimonadia bacterium | reverse complement strand
TGAGTCCCTCGGCGGACTGCCCGCATGACCCGGTTGCCGTTCTCCAAATGGGAGGCGGTGGGTAACGACTTTGTGGTGGTGGACGACGCCGACGTTG
This sequence comes from uncultured Armatimonadia bacterium, assembly GCA_964646105.1. Classification (GTDB taxonomy): domain Bacteria; phylum Armatimonadota; class Armatimonadia; order Armatimonadales; family Armatimonadaceae; genus CAIRTT01. Next base: position 7,268 of record CAZYBA010000160.1, on the reverse strand, counting down.
TGTCGTGCGGCGATCTTTCCGCGCTTTCCCGCCATCTTTGCGACCGGCACCGCGGTGTTGGCGCCGACGGTTTGCTGGTTGCCCGGGTCGAGTCGTCCGACCGGATGATTTTCCGGATTTTCAACGCCGACGGCAGCGAGGACACCATGTGCGGCAACGGGTTGCGCTGCGTGGTGGCCGATGCGTACGCGCGGGGTTTGGTCGAAGTTGCGGGAGTCGTTTCGACGGCATCGGGGCGGGTGGATTGGGCGATTCGGACCGACGGTTTGGTTTCATTGGTTTTGCCCCCGCCGTCGTTTGAACCGCACCGAATTCCGACCACCGCGCCCCGAACCGATTGCCTGCCGATCGAGGGACTTGCCGTGCATGTTGTCGAGACCGGATCGCCCCATGCGGTGGTCTTCGTTCCTCAACTCCCTGATGACGACGTCTTTTTCTCGATTTCCCCGCGTATCGAGAACCATGATTGGTTCCCCGAGCGTGTATCGGTAATGTGGGTGACCGTGCGCTCCGGGCGGCAATTGCAGCTGCGCATCTGGGAACGGGGTGTGGGCGAGACACGCGGTTGCGGGACTGGGGCGTGTGCGGCGGCTGCGGTGGCCCGGGTGCGTGGTCTGCTCCTCGAACAGCATCTCGACGTCGATTCGGCGGGGGGGCGGTTGGAGGTCGAGTGGGCCGGGCCGGGCGGGCCCATCGTCTTGGCGGGCGGAGCCCGGCGTGTGTTCCGAGGAGAATGTTCGGTCGATACCGGCGAAACGCGGACCCAATCCGGGGGGGACGCCGGTACAATAGCCGGCATGAAGACAACGTTGGCGGGTTTGGCGGCTTTGGTCGCGGTCGGTTGGTCTACTCCGGCGGCTTGGTCGTTGCAGACGCCCACTCGCGAATCTGCCGATGCGATGGCGGACCGGGTGTTGTCGAAGGTGGTGGACGGTTTGTGGCAAACGGCCGATGTCTACTGGCACGATGGCGACTACAACCGGATTGTCGGGATGGGGCGGATCATTGTCGAAATCGATCCGCAGTTCGACGAAGCGTACGATGTTTGCGCGTGGCTGCTTTGGTCGATGGGAGATGTCGCAGGCGCGGATCGTTTCCTTGAGTACGGGGTCAAGAAATCCCCGCGCAAAGGGGTTTTCTATGCGAACCTCGGCCACCATCTGAACCGCACCAAGCGATACGCGGAAGCGTTGGGCTATTTCGAAAAGGCCGCCGCACTAGGCGGAATCGACGCGTCGGCGTACGCGACCTTGGGCCATTTGTACACCCGTGCCGGGCGTCACAAGGAATCCGTGGATGCGTGGAAGGAAGTGGTTCGGCGCTTTCCTGATTTTCCGGCCGGACCCAAGAATCTGAAGGCCGCGGAGCAACGTCTGAAGCAGGGCGGCAAGTAGGCGCGGTTTGTCTGCGCCGTTGGTCACCGAGTTCGGGCTTCGCCGTGGATCGCTGCTGCGGATCGCCATCGGTCTGCTGATCCTTGTCCTGACCACGGTCGTCCCCAATCGCCCGCGAGTTCGTGAAGCGTTCCGGGACGACTCGGGGCCCGCCCTCGGTGCAGCGTCCTTTTCCCGCTGGCAGCAACTCGAGTTGCAGACGCGGATCGGTTTCTGGACCGGGGAACCTTCCCCGTCGGTTCTCTCCGATTGGGTGGATCTGGCGCAACGCAGTCGCAGCGCGCGGATTGTGCGCCGTGCCTGGGCGGTGCATGCGGCGTCCCGTACCGCGGTTCCCCCGGTTTGGGCTGGGCCGGCGGAACCTACCGCCGATTCGCCAGCGCTGTTGAAACCCGTCGAACTGCGTTGGTGGCGGTCGCTGGTATCGGACAAGCCGGTTCGGGATTTGGGAGCGCCGCAGCCGGAGTGGACGCGTGACTTGCCCGCTTGGCTGCGTTCCGGCGTCGAATCGCGTCTCGCGGAGGTGAACGGGAACGAATCGGTCGCCAAGAGCGCCGACGCAACCATGCGACGTCTCGCTCGGGGTTCGGTGGCCCCGCTGATGGCATGGATGGCGATTCCTGCCCTGGTCGGGATTCCGTTGCTGGTGTGGGCAGCGGTGGTCGGCTCCGGGAGGCATCGGCAACGTTGGATCTGGATTGTCGGTGTATTGGGGCTTGCGGGGGCGGTCCTGGCGGGTTTGGTCGCGGCAGGGCAGCTGTCCAGTCCGTTGGCCGGGGTGGTTGTCGGATTTTTGGTGGCGGCCGCGGCGACGGTGCCGTTGGCATTTGTGGGATTGGCGGCGCGGGTGGGCAGGCCCTGGCTGCGTCCCGTCGACGACCCGACATTGTCAGCCCGTCCGATACCGTGGGGTGTGGTGACGGAGTGTTTTGTTGCGTATTTGGCGTTTTATCTGGGAGCGCAGTGGCTGGCCGGGTTTGTGGCCGACGGGCCCCGGTCTGCGACGATTGGCTTGGCGTTGGCTCAGGCGCTGTCCGGTATCGGCGCGATCGCATTTACGTTCTGGCGCCTGCGGTCCGAGGGGCTGGGGCTCGGCGTGCTGGGAGTCGGCAGGGCCCATTGGCTCGGGGATCTCTGGTCTGGGTTTGCAGGCTGGGCGATGTTGTCGCCGGTGGTCGCAATGCTCGGCTTGATCTCGCATCGGTTGCTGGAAGACCACGTGTCGTTGCCACCGAATCCGGTACTTCCGTTGATGTCGCGTCCCGACCCGGTGATACGCGGACTTCTGTTGGGTACGGCGGTGGTCGGGGCTCCCTTGCTCGAGGAGTTCTTCTTCCGCGGTGTCTTGTTCAGCGGAATTCGTTCTCGACTGGGCGCAATCCGTGCGGCGGTTGCGGTGGGGGTGGTGTTCGCCACCTTGCATCCGGTGGTCGACTGGTTGCCTATTCTCGGGCTTTCCACAGGTTTATGCTGGCTGCGTCACCGCCGGGCGTCCCTTCTTCCGGCAATCGTCGCGCACCAACTGCAGAACGGCACGGCGTCCCTGGCGACCCTGATCCTCTTCGGCTGACTTCCGAGGGGCGTCGTTGGGGATCTTGGGATCGGGTTGCCTCCGTTAACGAAGACCGCAAAAAGGGTCGCCGCCGATCGGATGTCGGGGATGGCTGGTGCCCGGAGGATGGGCACCGAGATGCAACGAGTCCGAAAACCTTCGCCGCACGGAGGTCCCGATAGCGATATTGATCCCGGACCATGTTCCCGCGGCAACGGGAGTCGGCCGGAGGGTTTACGCTTCGGTGTCGTCGGGAACTTGCGCGGGGGCGGCGTCGCCGTCCGGCGTTGCGGTTTCGACGACGAATTCCTTGGCTTCTTCCTGAAGGAGTTCGAACATGCGGATACCGCGGTCGATACCGGTGTCGTAGCGAAAGACCAGTTGGGGAATGCTGCGAATCTCGAGCATGCGCCCGAGCATGCCGCGAAGGAAGCCGGAAGCTCCCTGAAGTGCCTTGATCGCGGCTGCCTTTTCCTCACGGGTTCCGATCGCGGAGACAAACACCTTGGCGACCGTGAAATCGCGGGCGACTTCCACCGACGTGATGGAGACGAGCGCGAGGCGTGGGTCGCGCATTTCCTTTTGCAGGATTTCAGACAGATCGCGGCGGATCATCTCGCCCACACGGGCTTGTCGGATCGAGGACATGGGGCACTCAATCTACCACGCAGGGACGTTTTTGCCGACGCAAGCCGCCGCATGGTAGTTATTGAACCATGGGGTATGCCGTCAAGGAGATGTTCCTGACCTTGCAGGGCGAGGGAACACACGCGGGCCGCGTTGCCGTGTTCTGTCGCTTTTCCGGGTGCAACCTCTGGAGCGGCCGCGAGCAAGACCGCGCCGATGCGGTCTGCACCTTTTGCGACACCGACTTTGTCGGAACTGACGGGTCGGGGGGTGGCAAATTTGCGACGGCGGAATCGCTTGCGGACGCCGTGTCGGCACTGTGGCCGGGTGGCGGCCAGCCCTATGTGGTGTGCACGGGTGGCGAACCACTGCTTCAACTCGACCAGCCGTTGGTGGACGCCTTCCATGCCCGCGGATTCATGGTGGCAATTGAGACCAACGGCACCAAATTGCCCCCGCCG
>CAZYBA010000160.1:2161-3224 GCA_964646105.1 uncultured Armatimonadia bacterium | reverse complement strand
AGCCCGAAGGCAGGCGCCGATCTGGTGCTGCGTTGGGGTAACGAGATCAAGTTGGTGTATCCCCAACTCGGCGGCGAACCCGAGCGTTACTCCGATTGCGACTTCGAAAACTGGTTCCTGCAGCCCATGGATGGGACCCGGAGATTGCAGAACACCGAAGCCGCGGTGCGGTACTGTTTGACCCATCCGCGTTGGCGACTGAGCTTGCAAACACACAAGCTCCTTGGGATTCCCTGACCGGGCGCAGGTACAATCGGGCGCGATGGAGATTTTCAAGCGGTTTATGTTCGAGGCGGCCCACCGGTTGCCCCTGGTGCCGGAGGGCCACAAATGCGCGCGCCTGCATGGTCATTCGTTCGGAGTGGAGGTGGCGGTATCGGGGCCGGTCGGGGACCAAACGGGATGGGTGATGGACTTCGCCGATATCAAGGCTGCCTACGCCCCATTGCACGATATTCTCGACCATAGCTATCTCAACGAGATTCCGGGACTGGAAAACCCCACGAGCGAGATTCTGGCGATCTGGATCTGGGAACGACTCGCGCCGCAATTGCCGGGTCTCTCGCGCATCACGGTCCATGAAACCTGCAATGCCGGATGTACATACACCGGACCTGGAAAGGACTGAAATCAAATGTCGCGTACTTGCCGATTGGTTCAATCAGGTGCTCTCGCCTTGGTTTCCCTGTCCATGCTCCCGACTCCGTCGCGTGCGGATGCCACCGTGGTCTCGGTCACCAAGGTTTCGGGTGCGGGAAACGAGTCGCCGGGGGCGGGGAAACGGCCGATGCAGGGAACCCCTCCCGAAGGTCGCAGCGTGGTGCGTTACAAGGCCGGCACGATGCGGACCGAAACCGAAAACGGCGCCTTGCTGGTGAACAAGGATCGGACCATCTCCATCGACGACAAAAAAAAGGTCTGGAGTGCGTCACCGACCGGACGGACACCGGATGCGTTGGCGCCAATGCTCTCGATGGTCAAGATGCGCACGCGCACCAGCGTGCTTCCGGGGAAGAATCCGAAGACCATCCTGGGGAAGAAAACCAAGCACTGGATCGTGGTG
>CAZYBA010000160.1:0-2151 GCA_964646105.1 uncultured Armatimonadia bacterium | reverse complement strand
AGCGATGGCCGGCGACTCCGGCAGCACCGGCACCAAACCCAAGGCCCTGGCCATGAAGATACGCACCGAAATGTGGACTACCGAGGAAATCGATGTCGGGACCGGCGCGGCGTCGCTCGGAATGGGGCGCGCGGTCCCCGGTTCGGGGATGCTCAAGGAAATGCTCGACAAGATGGCGACCATTCCCGGGCTGCCGTTGAAGGTGGTAATGACCCAGTCGTTCGACGGCATGCCTGCGGGCGACGACGGGAAGCAACGTACGTTGGTGGTCACCACCGAAGTGGTGAGCATCGACGAAAAAACGTTGCCTGCCGACCAGTTCCAGCCTCCGAAGGGTTACCGGCAAGTGACCAGCGACAGCATGGGGATGACGGCGGTTCCGCTGATGGGTTTGCCGATCGGGGGACGTGGCTTGGGCGGGAACGCGCCGCGCAACCGCTGATTACGACCCGCCGCGCGCCTGTGGCCCCGTCGAGTATGGGGTGATGGTGGCTGGATGCGGCAGCGCAACCGTCGCGCTGCCGGCGAAATGATGCAGCGAGTTTCGTTCCCGGGCGTTTACTGCCTGGGTGCGTCGCGTTTTCCCGGCATCACCGCCGTCCAACCGTAGAGGACCGGTGCCGCGCTCGGATGGGTCGCACGGATCGTCAAAGAACGGGCTCCATCGACACGGACCCTGAGCAGGCGCAACCGCATCGGAGTGCCGAGCCGGCATTTCCCGACCCAGGCCACCGGTGCGTCACCGCACGCCGCCGGATCGTCGCCTGCAGCCAACTGCCGACCGTATTCCAGTGTCCTTGCCTTGACTGCCCCCGTGGCGCGCCACTCCAAGGTGCCGATCGCGGTTGCATCGATGGCGCGTCGGGTTGTGGAAATCAGCAGACGGACTTCCTCGACACCGTCCGGCAACGGTATCTCCAATGATTTAGGCAATCCGCCCGGCCCGCAGCGGTCGGTGAGCGCGAGCGGTCCACCGAGCAGGACTTCCGTGCCATCGTCCGTCCGCAGCAGGGTCGCCGGTGGAGCCTCGAGCGGAATCCATTGGGGTTCTGTCCCGTTCGCTTCCACATTGCCCACGAATCCGGAGGCGGTTCGGTCACGGTCCGGGGAAGGTCCGGCAAACAAGTTCTGGAAACGTTCACCCGCATCCCCGCGCAGTTCGGTGCTTCCCCCGTTCCAGAAATGCTCCGCTGCGGTCACCATCGCGGTGAACTGGCGACGTTCGATCGTGGCGAGAACCGATTCCTTGGATTCGTAGCCGCACCAGGTGGTTTGCAACGCCCCCCAGGCACCGTTCTCGTGGGCAGCCTTCGCGAACGCCTGGATGCCGTCGGCTTGGAACCATGTGGACGCAACCCGACGTTCGAACCCTTCCTTGCGCAGTAGCTCCAGGGACGGGTAGCGGGAACGTTTGTCGTATTGCCAGTCGAACAGGACCAGATCGCGCGGGAGGCTGTCGCGCACCGCCTTGGCGTCCGCCGGGGACGGCGCGGTCCCGAAGCACGGCGCGACCTCGGAGGGATGCAGCAGCATGTCGGCCCACATCCAGGTCTCGGTCTGTCGTTCCCTGAGGAAACGTTGCCAGTACTTGACGGCGCCTGCGAACAGTTCGGGGAACGATTTTCCGACCGATCGGAACGGGAATCTCCCCCGCATGGTCACTTCGTCGAGGCCGATGTGGAATGCACCGGCTTGGAAAGTCCGGTTGGCTTCGTCCACAAAGCCCTCGAGGTAGCGGATCGCGTCCGGGTTGCCGAAGTGGACCGCGTACGGAGTCTCGGGGTCTTCGGCAAAGCGGCGGTTGGCCTCGCGCTGGAACAACCATTCCATGTGCCCGTAGCCCTGCACCAGAGGGACCAGACGGATGCCGTGGGAACGCGCGAACGCGATTTCCTGACGGATTTGGTCGGGTGTGCCGGCCCAGGAAGGGGCGGTCTGGGGATCGTGGTTCCAACGGAGCTGTTCGCACTGGACAATCAGATGATTGAATCGTCCCGGTGCCAGCACGCGTTCGATCAGTTTTTTGTGGAACGGCAGCGCGTCACGACCGTGGAAAAGGTGTACACCCCGGAAAGCCAGCGACGGCCAGTCGGTGATTTCGGTGGCTGCGAGCAGGGGACCGGTCGTATCGGCGGCGAGCCACTGCACCAA
>CAZYBA010000159.1:7122-7374 GCA_964646105.1 uncultured Armatimonadia bacterium | reverse complement strand
ATTCCGGGGAATGAATTCCCCGTCTTGATGGCCTTCGGCCGATCGTCCTGCGGACGTGTGGTTGTTGCGCTAGGGGCGTTGCTTGTTTCCGGGCACGGAACTACCCGTCCCGTGGCCTCGTGCCTCCGCCGCCCGTCTTCGACGGGACCTCGGGGCATTGGGCTTGGCTGGGGTGGCGGGTCTCAGGGGGTTGCGGGGGGCGCTCGGTTGGTTGTCGGGTAGGGAAATAGCGGTCTCGGCGGCGTTGGTCTC
>CAZYBA010000159.1:0-7112 GCA_964646105.1 uncultured Armatimonadia bacterium | reverse complement strand
AAAACTCTTGCAAAGCAGGCGGGGTACGTCTGTAACCTGCCAATCCTACGGGAATTCCGGACTTCCCGGGTAACCCCCTGCCTTCGCCCACCATCCCTGTTGATGCCCGATCCAATCTCCGAATAGAATAGCGCGTTGACGGGCGCGAGGCGCTTTTGTCACCGAACGTCCTCACAAGGGGTTTCATTCGATGCGAAAAGCATTCACGTTGATCGAGTTGTTGGTTGTCATTGCCATCATCGCCATATTGGCTGCCATCCTGTTCCCCGTTTTTGCCAAGGCCCGCGAAAAGGCCCGGCAGACGGCATGTGTTTCCAATGTCAAACAGATTGGCATGGCTTGGATGATGTATGTCCAGGACTACGACGAGACATTTCCGCCGAACAATTCGCCAAACGCTCCGGGTGGCGAGTGGATGTATCGCACCGGGGGTGGTTTCCCATGCAAGCCTTGCCGCCCGGTCAACAAGGCGACGGGGCAAGCGTACGACCCACGGTTTTTTGCGATGCCGTATGTGAAGAACGATCTGATGTTTCGGTGTCCGAGCGACTTCGGCATCCCGGCAAAAATCGTGGACGAGCCCACCAAGGGGCAGCCGGTGTGGAAGGTCGAAGGCTCGAGCTATTGCTTGAATACGGTAGTCACCCGGCTCGGTACGGTTGCTGCGATTCCGATGCCCGCCGACACTTACCTTGGCGCGGAAATATACGGATGGCACGGGGACGATGCGGCGGGGCGTTGGGCCACCGCAACCGGGCATCCCAACCGTGTCGCGTATTTTGTGGACGGTCATGCCAAGGTTGTCGGCGAGTCGTTCATCGCCAAGCAGTGCGCTCCGCCGGCTGCGCCGGAGGTTGGACCGGTACCCTAGGCTCGTAATGCGACCGATATTCTTTGTTGTCGCTGCGGTTTCCGCACTCGGATGTGCGCCATCTCCGCATCAAATCGGGGTTGTTCCTTCCGGAGCAACTCCGGTTTTGTCCGGCATTGTCAGGGAAAAATGCCCGACTGCGCAGTGTTGGTTCAAATTGGAAAGCGGTGGATCTCTGCGCCATATCGACCTGAAGTCGGCGGGTTTGACGTCTCACGACATCCCGATCGGCGCGCATGTGGTTGTTTACGGCGTTTCCGATGCCAAATCGGGCTCTGTCGACGCGACAGGCGTGCGATGGTGAACGTTCATTTCCGCTTGTGGTGTGGCTTCGCATCGCTGCTGTGTGGCGGTTGCGGACTGAGCCATTCAGAGGAACCCATTGAGGTCAAGACCAGCTATGCGTCCGCGACCGCGTTTGATCTCGGCCGGCAATCGATGGTCCCTTGGCGCAACCCTGCCGCGGACACCCGCCTGTTTTTTCCCGGTGCCACCGATGCGGATATCGCGCGTTCACCCCGGTTGATTTCGCTTGCTCCGCACCGCCGCACGGTTCTTGCTCGCCTCGGCCCCGCCACGAAAGATATCCCGAACGCGATTTATGCCTACCCGGTTGCAAGGCATGGTTGGGTCGTCCCGTTGCGAGTACCCGGACAAGGCGGCGCGATCGAGTTGGTGGTCGCGATAACCCCCGAACTCACGATCCGTGGGATTCGGGTACAAAGGCACCGCGAAACGCAGGATGTGGTTTCGGAGGTGCTTTCCGTGCGGAATTGGGAAAAATTTGTCGGAGCGGGACCCGATGGCCTTCGGTCGGAGATAGCCGCGGGGTCGACCCCGCAGGCCCGCAAGGTTTCCGTTGTGGTGGCAACCGCGATCCACGCGCTTTTGGTCGAGTTGCATGTGGCCTTACACCCGTAGCCAATTTGTTCGACGGCCGTTCCGGACCGCCCTGACGGTTCTCGGGATCGCGGTCGCCAGCGCGCTCGAACTCTCGGTTTTCTCCAGCACGTCGACCTATCGCGCAAATTTGGTTCGCGAACTCGACGGCACGGGCATGCACATGATGCTGGTTCCCATCGGTTGTCCGTACGATGCCGCAGCGCAGGTCATCAAGGGCAAGGGGCTGGACGCCACGATCCCGGCCGAGGTTGTGAACCAGGCTCGACGGGATCCGGCCACCGCGGTCGCCAGTCCCATTTTTGCCGGCAGCATCCCGCGCCCCAACCTCGGCCGTACCGATCTCTGGGTTGGAGTGGACGAAACAGCGCCGCTATTGCGGGCGTGGTGGCGTCTGTCAGACGGGAGTTACCCGACTCGGAATGGGGACATCCTCCTCGGCGCGGAGGCCGCGGAAACCGAAATGCGCCGTATCGGGGATGCCCTGCACAGTCCCGAACTCGGTCGAACGTTCCGAGTTTGCGGAATCCTGCAGCGTTCCGGAACCACCGACGACAGCCAGTTTTTCATCCGTCTCGCGGAAGCGCAGAAGATCTTCCACCAACCGGGCCGTCTGACCGCCGTGGGTGTCCGTCTGCGTGATCCGGCCTTGGTCCGGGGCGCGGTGCAACGGATGCAGACATTCCCCGGGGCCCAGGTGGTGACATTGGCGGAGCTGACTGGAACCTTCTTGAATATGGTCGAATCCGCGCAAAGTCTCCTGTCCGGAGTTTCGTTGGTGACGTTGGTTGTGACGATCTTGACGATCTACAACACGATGGCGGCGGCGGTTCTGGAGCGGCGTTACGAACACGGAATCCTGCGTTCACTGGGAGTTTCCAAAATGCAACTGGCTGGCCAGGTGTTTTCCGAAGCGGCCCTGCTCGGAGCGGCGGGTGGTCTGGTTGGAGTGATTGCGGTTGGGATCGGGCAGCTCCCCGCTGCGCGGCTTTTCACGGCGTGGTTCCCGTTGGCTTCCAGCCGCTCCCAGCCGATTGATCCCCTGGTGGCGATCTCTGTCGTGTTTCTGGCGATGTTCTTATCCAGCCTCGCCGGCATTGTGCCGGCGCGGGATGCGATGCGCCGCGATGCGATCATGATCGCGAAGTACCTTTGGTCGTCCCTGCGTTGTCGCCCCGCACGGACGTCCCTGACCGTGATGGGAATTGCCTTGGCCGTGGGGCTTGTCATGCTTCTTGACGCGCTGCATCGGGGATACAACCGCGGTTTGGACCTCTCGCTCTCACGCCTCGGAGCGCACTTGATCGTGGTTCCCAAGGGCTGTCCTTACGATGCCGCGTCGCTTGCCCTCCACGGAGCAAGTTGGCCGTGCTACCTGAATGCGTCGACCCTGGCGGATGTCGAACACACGGAGGGTGTCGCGGTGGCGGCGCCGATCCTGATGTCTGCCGCAATGGAACCGAAGACGGGACGTCAGTTTGTTTACAACGGGGTGGATGACCGGTTGATGCGACTCCACCCCTCCTGGCGTGTTGCGGAGGGCTCGTTCCCAAAACCGGGATCCGGTGTTTTGGTCGGTGCGGATCTGGCACGGGAACGGGGCTTTCGGGCTGGAGACACCATTACGCTGCCGGGCTTGGAGGGTAAGAGGACGGTGGTGCGCGGCATTCTGGAGTCCACCCACGGGCCGGAAGACCTGTTCTTCTTTCTGCCCTTGACCGACGCAAGAATCTTGTTCCAGCTCCCGGACAGCCTGACCCACATTCTGGTACAGCTGGATGATCCGGCGCGTGTGGAGCAGGTGACGGAGAAGCTGCGGGGTTGCGATGCGGGGCTGGAGATGACTGTGGTCCCGCTGTCTCATTTGTTTCGGACAATCCAAGGGATCGTACGCTCGACCCGGACATTGTTGGGTGGGGTGGGATTGGCGGCAATCATCGCCGCGGTGGTCGGGTTGGCGAACACGATGGCGACGGCTGTTTCGGAGCGCTCCGGTGAATTGGGCATGCTCAGGGCCATCGGGGCATCCCGTGGCTTGCTTGCCGGGCTGGTGGCAGCGGAAACACTGGCCATGTCGACGCTCGGGGTGATGGCGGGTTCGGTGGGGGCAGCAGTCGTTCGAGGCCTGTTCGAGACTTGGGTTCGCGGGAGGCTGCCGTTCGCTCCACCCACACCGATCGTGCAATTCGATTGGGTGACCGCGGGGATCCTGACGGCTGCTTGTCCTGTGTTGGCGGCGGTTGGAGCGGCAGCACCCGCTTACCGGGCCGCGTCATTGGAACCAGCTCCGGTCATGCGGGAGGGGAAGCGGTGGTGATCGAGGCGACAAATCTGGTGAAATCCTACAGACGGGGGTCGGAGGAGATCCGCGCCCTCGCCGGGGTGACGTTTTCGATTGCAGACGGTGCCTTTGTCGCGGTGACAGGCCCTAGCGGGAGCGGTAAATCGACGTTGCTCCAGTTGATCGGCGCGATGGATAGACCGACTTCCGGGGAGTTGATCGTCGACGCATGCAATCTGTCCGCATCGAACGACCAAGGGCGTACCCGGTTCCGACGGGATCGGATCGGGTTCGTGTTCCAGGATTTCGGGTTGCTGCCGACGTTGACCGTTGAGGAGAACGTTCGCCTGCCGCTGAGTCTTGGCGGCAAGTGCGCCCCCTGGCCGGTGGAAGAACTGTTGGAATTGGTGGGATTGTCATCCCGTCGCCACCATCGCCCTGCGGAATTGTCGGGGGGCGAGATGCAGCGTGTGGCAATCGCCCGTTCGTTGGTTCGCCGCCCTCGGATTCTGCTGGCCGACGAACCGACCGGGAATCTGGACACGCGTACCGGGGCGCAAATCCTGGGAATCCTGCAGGAACTGAACGAACGCCATGGGGTGACGGTGGTGGTTGTGACCCACAGCGACGTTTTGGCATCGGCCGCGGAACTCCGGTTGTCCCTTCAGGACGGCCGCTTGGTTGCCTGAGTCGATTGGTGATGTCAAGACTCCAGCATGTCGGCTGAATTGCAGGTAACGACTTTCCGGTCGATGGAACAGCAGCGCTAACCCCGCGCAAGACCCGTTCGGCGTGCGGCTCGGCGAGAGATCGACGACATCCAACTATTTTTGCGCGCGAGAGCACCGTTCCATGCCCGGCACAGGGTTGGTCCCCCCCGTACCCGGACAACCCGGCGCGCCGAGGAACCGGAGGTCGTTGCGACACGGGGTCAAGCCAGTGTCCCCGGGCGACAGTTTACTTAAGTGCGGTTTCGGATTGAACTCGGAGCCGAACCGGTCTCCTCGGGCAACCCCGACCGCGACAGTACCGTTTGGGCAACTACGCCAATCCGACCGAAGGGATAGGGAATTACTCCTGTGCGGTCCCTTGATGTAAGGAGGCCAATCCCCCGTCCTTGGACTGGCAGCGTCGTTGGCAATCCGTTCGGCAGCGGGAAACCTGAGCCCCATATGCCGGCCGGATCCCATGGCGGGCCCCTTTGTAGAGTGTGTCGTCATGCCACCGGTCACACGTGCGGGGCGGGTCGTCCGCTCGAACAACTACCCTAACGGTAACGCGAACCAGCCTTCTGCTCGCCGATTCCGCCCTTGATCCCTGGCAGGCCCGAAAGAGTCTCCAGCGTCACACTTCCCGCCAACGCCATGCCCCGGTTCCAAAACCACCAACCGAGTGGTTCATCAACCGGCCGGAAGAAAGACTCGCGATCAGCCTTCCTGAAGAGCAGCGCACACGGCAAACCCTTGAGGCGATATCCACGGCAACCAGTGTCCGGGCAGGGGATCGGTGGGCCCACGCTGAAGTCTCCCCCCATGTCCGAAACCGTGACCCCGACACCCACCCCCGCCACCCCTGAGCCCCTCGTCGACAGCCCACCCGTAGTGACATCCCACGCCATCGAAATCGACGGCAAACCGCTACGCTACACCGTGTCCACCGGGTTCCTCCCCATCAAGAACGACAAGGGGGAGATCGAAGCCAGCCTGTTCCACACGGCCTATTTCAAGGATGGCGAACCCGACCCCGCCAATCGCCCGCTCTGCATCGCCTTCAACGGCGGACCTGGATCGTCCAGTGTCTGGCTCCATCTGGGCGCCCTCGGACCAAAGCGCGCGGTCATGAACCCCGACGGCTCCCTCCCCGCCCCGCCGTTCCACCTCGAAGACAACCCGGCCACCTGGCTCGACAAAATGGACATCGTCTTCATCGACCCGGTCGCCACCGGCTACAGCCGCGCCAAGGACGACGAAACCGCCAAGAAATTCCTTGGGGTCGAGGGGGACATCGACTGCCTCGCCGAATTCATCCGCCTGTTCCTGACCCGTCATGGACGTTGGGGCTCGCCGCTGTTCCTGGCCGGTGAAAGCTACGGCACCACCCGCGGCGCCGGACTCGCCGGCAAACTGGTCGACATGGGCATCGCGCTCAGCGGACTCGTGCTGGTTTCCACAGTCCTGAATTTCCAGACACTGCACTTCACGCCCGGGAACGATCTCCCGTACGTCCTCTTCCTGCCGACCTACGCCGCAACGGCCTGGTACCACGGAGCCCTCGCGCCGGCATTGCAACGACGACCCGTCGCACGCATTGTCGCCGAGGTCGAATCCTTCGCGCTCGGCGAATACGCAACCGCCCTCATGCAGGGCAACCGCCTCTCCGACAAGGAACGCGCACGCATCGCTCGCCGGGTTTCCGGGTTCACCGGCCTGCCGCTCGACTACGTGGAACGCGCCGACCTGCGCATCGACATCTGGAAATTCTGCAAGGAACTGCTGCGCGGACGCGGAGTCGTGGTGGGCCGGCTCGACTCGCGCCTCATCGGCGAGGAGGGACGCGGAACCGAGGACTCTCCCGAAGCCGATCCGTCGATGGCCGCGATCCGCCCGCCGTACACGGCGACATTCAACGACTATGTCCGGCGGCATCTGGGCGTCGAAACCGACCGTCCGTACGAAATCCTCGGCGGCGCATACGGCAAGTGGGATTGGGGCAAAGGCAACCAGTTCACCGACACCGCCACCGCCCTTCGCCAGGCCCTCTCCCGCAACCCGCACCTGCAAGTGTTTGTCGCGTCCGGGTACTACGACCTCGCCACCCCGCACGCCGCCTGCGAGTACACGTTCTCCCACATGGGCCTTCCGGCGTCCCTCAAGGAAAACTTCCGCATCCACTACTACGAAAGCGGCCACATGATGTACATCGAGAGCGGGTCGCTGGCCAAGCTCAAGGACGATGTGGATCGGTTTGTCGACGACACGCTGGCGAAGCGCGGCGGGCGCAAGTAGCGGGCCGAAACTGGCGATTTGAATCAGGAAAACAATCCAATGACCCCCAACGACA
>CAZYBA010000158.1:4579-7408 GCA_964646105.1 uncultured Armatimonadia bacterium | reverse complement strand
TCCTCGGCAACCGAGGGATCCAGCCGCGCAGGACAGATCTCTTCGGCACCGAATTCGCCCGTCGAGTACTTCGCTTCGAAATCGAAAAAAGACTGCTTCGGAACAATCTCGACCGCGGGGAGCGCGACTAGATCGTGATTTCCCAGCACAGCCACCGTAATCTCCACCCCCACGATCCGCTCCTCCACCAACGCCGTGTCGTCGTAACGGAAACAGGAATCCAGCGCGGATTCCAATTCCTGCTCCGAACCGACCACGGACGTCCCGAACGAGCTCCCCTGACGGGCCGGCTTTACGACCACCGGGTACCCCAACTGGGTCGCAACCTTGCGCGCAACCGACCAAAAAGAGTCCATGCCGACCTGTTCGAAAACCAATCCCGCCGGAGTCGGGATGTTGGCATTGGTGAACATCTGCTTGGCTCGCACCTTGTCCATCGCCAACGCCGATGCGAGGACACCCGAACCGGTGAACGGAATCCCCAACACAGACAGGAACCCCTGCACCGTACCGTCCTCGCCGCCAGGACCGTGCAGGACAACCACCACAACATCGGGACGGTCGCCGGGAGCCAATGCCGGTAGATCCTCGAGACGTCCCACCGGGATATCGGGCGCCACCGAGGACACCGCATCCATGAAGTCCGCGCCCAACGCCCCCCGGCCCGCATCCAACGCTGTCAGGTAGAACCGGGACCGGTCCAGCGACGACAATACCTGCACACCCGAAGCCAGCGAAACAGGACGTTCCGCGGAGGCTCCTCCCATCAACACCGCAATATGCCGAACAGAGCTCATGGGGTCACCGTACCGCCCTCGAACAAGAAACGCTCTCCGACAGAGCGGATATCCCCTGCGCCGACAACCATCAACACATCCCCCGGAACCAATTCGGTCCGCAATAACTCCAGCAGAGTATCGAACGAATCGGCCGAGGTAGCCAGCGGTCCCCGCACTCGCCCCGCCAATCGCGCTCCGGTCGCCTCAGGATCCGGTGCCTGACGCGCCAAATAGACGTCTGTCACGAACACACGGTCGGCGTCCGCCAACGCCGCCGCAAAATCTTCCAGAAAGTCACGGGTCCGCGACGGCAGATGCGGTTGGAAAACCACCACCAGCCGACGTCCCGGAAAAACCGACCGCGCCGCGGACAATGTCGCCCGGATCTCCTGCGGATGATGCGCGTAATCGTCCACGACCGACACCCCGTCGCGCTCGCCAAGGCGATCGAAGCGGCGCACGGCCGGGCAGAAACCCGAAAGTGAACCCGCAATGGAATCCGGTGGCACCGAAGCCACACGCCCCACAATCCACGACGCCAACGCGTTGGAGACATTGTGCCGGCCCGGGACCCCCAGATTCACGGTCGCGACCGACTCCATACACGGATCGCAGACCCCAAACTCCACGCCGCCGTCGACCACCCCCGCCACCTTCCCCTGCACCACCGCCGACTCGACTCCCACTCCGTACGACACGAATCGACGTCCCCGCGGTTCGAGCCGACCGATCGCGCCCCGCGCCGTTTCATCGTCGGCACACCACACCAACGCCCCCCCGGGTTCGACACGGTCGGCGAATTCCAAATACACCCGATTCAAGGCCTCGACACTGCCATGGAAATCGAGATGGTCCGGGTCCAGCGAGGTCAAGACCGCGACATGGGGAGTCAACCACTCCAATCCGCCATAGGCCTCGCACGCCTCCACCACCCACCATGACGACCCACCGAGACGGGCGTTGACACCCGGAAGAAACCCATATTCTCCGCCCACCACGACGGTCGGGTCCAACCCCGCCTCAATCAAGATCTTGGCAATCATCCCGGTGGTGGTGGTCTTGCCGTGAGCACCCGCGACAGCGATCAGCCTTTGGCCGGCGCACACGGATGCCAACGCTTCGGGACGTCGGAAAATCGGGATTCCCCAACGGCGCGCCGCCGCCAGCTCGGGGTGGTCCTCGCCGACCGCGTCCGTCGCAACAACGACGTCCACCCCAGCCACCCAGCGCTCGTCGTGGGTGGTACGCACCACGACACCGACACTCGCCAGTCGCTGACGCACTCCTGGTGAACATCCGGGGTCGGAACCGGTAACCGAACGTCCCCCACTCGCCCAAAGCCAAGCAAGCGCGCTCATGCCGGCGCCACCGACACCGACGCAATGGATGCTTCCCGCCGGGAACGGGCGTGGTTGCCGGTTCAACGCGGTTCTCCCGACTGGGCAGTGTCCTGAGCCGCTGCCGAACGCGCGGATCGGGCATAGGGCAGGCGCGATATGTTCAGCAGGATTCCGAAACCGGCCAATGTAGGCACCAATGCCGATCCTCCGTAGCTGATCAATGGCAACGGAATGCCGGTGTTCGGAATGGACGATGTCACCACCGCAATATTGAGCGCGGCCTGCCCGCAGACCAGGCTGGTTATTCCCACGGCCAATAGTTGACCGAACGGATCCCTGCAGCGACACGCAATACCGTAGCCTCGGAATGCGATGAAACCGAACAATGTCGCGACCGTCACCGTTCCAAGCAGGCCGAATTCCTCGCCCAGGATGGAGAAAATAAAGTCGGTTCTCTGCATGGGCACGCCCCCGACCCGTTTTTCCATGCTGTTCGCATAACCAACTCCGGCCAAGCCGCCATTTCCCAATGCCACCAACGAATGCCAATTCTGCATTCCATCCCCGTCACGCTGGCGACCGGGGTCAACAAACGAGGTCAACCGACGCACCCGGTAGCTGCCGGCATCCGGACCACCGGAGACGGATTTCGACGACGGCATCAGCACCACCGCCACGGCCGCGACCGCGCCCACGGCCAAGGCCCCGGC
>CAZYBA010000158.1:0-4569 GCA_964646105.1 uncultured Armatimonadia bacterium | reverse complement strand
GCAGCCCTTGCCGCCTGCGGCGACAAAGCTGCACCCACGGCCAATGCCCCGGCAACGAATCGCTTCCTGATGCCTGAAACGAGGAACATGACGCCAACCGCCACGATCATGGTGGCGGCGGTGCCAAGATCGGGTTGACGTTCGGTCATGACAATCGGTGCGCCCGCAACACCGCATAGCGCCAGGAAACTCTTGGTACGACGGCACATCTGCGGACCACGCGCAATCATCGCCGCGACCATCAGAATCAACGAAAGCTTCGCAAACTCGGAAGGCTGGAACTGGATCGGTCCGAGTCCGATCCAGCGCTGACTTCCGAGGGCACCGTGCCCCATCTTGAACACCAACAGCAGAAGGATCAGGGCGACCCCGTAGGCGAACGGCGCGGTAACCCGCAGCCGACGGTAATCGAACCGGGCAAACGCGGTCATGGCGGCAAGTCCGAGCAGCGCGGAACCCGCCTGACGCACCGCGAAATACCAGGAGTTTCCGTAATAGGCGATGGCATGCGCATACGACGCGTCGTAAACCATCACCACCCCGAACAGGGTCATTCCCCAAACGAGGACCGCAAGCACACGATCCGACGGCAATACCTTGGAGTTCATTTCCCTGACCAACGAGCCACCGCGTCGCGGAACGCCCGTCCCCTTTCCTCAAAACCCGAATACTGATCAAAACTGGAACATCCCGGGCTTAAAACCACAACATCGCCGGGACTTGCCATTGCCGCCGCATGGACCACCGCCGACTCCATGTCCGCCGCGACCGCGAAGGGATGGTCCAGACGCACCATGGCAGCCGACAATGCCTCCGCGGTTTCCCCGATCAAGACCGCCGCGCGCGAGCGACGCGCGACCACCTCCGCCAGAGCGTCCATGCTCGCTCCCTTGCCCCTACCCCCCACGATCGCCACCACCGGTCGATCCACCGCAGACAGCGACGCGTCCACTGCAGCCAGATTCGTGCACATCGAATTGTTGATCCAACCGATTCCACCCCGTTGCCCCAAGTCCTCCATCCGATGCGGAACCGGCTGAAATCCCGCGATTCCCCGACCGATGGCATCGGCATCGATTCCGAATTCGGCAGCCAACCAAGCTGCGGCCACCGCGTTGGAACGCTGGTGCAAGCCCCGCAACAACCCGCTGGCGGGATCGACGTGGACCCCTCCCGGGAATTCCGGCGCCCGGCCATCGAACCATACACGACGTCCGGAGCCCGCACCCTCTGCGTAGCGCCGCACCCACGCGTCGGCGTGGTTCAAGACAGCCACATCCGACGGCTGCTGGGCTTCGAGAATTCGACGTTTGGCCGCGGCGTACGACTCCCGGTCCGGGTACGCGTCCCCGTGATCTTCACTCAGGTTGAGCCAGGCGGCACCGCGCGGGCGAAATCGATGCACCCATTCCAGTTGAAAGGACGAGACCTCGGCCACCAGGACATCGTTCGAAGACGCCTGCTCGGCCGCGCAAATCATGGGAAAGCGTTCCCCGTTGTCGGCAGCCAGATTGCCGCAGGTCCAGGCTCGAAGTCCGGACGCAGCCACGATCTGGGAAAGCATGGCGGTGGTGGTGGTTTTCCCGTTGGTACCGGTCACCGCCAGGACCGGTGCAGGCGACAGGTCCCAGGCGATCTCGATTTCCGAGACCACCGGAATCCCGGCGCGCAGCGCCTGCAGGATCGGCTCGGCGGTCGCACGGACTCCCGGCGACGGCACCACCACATCGGTGCCCTCCGGAAGACTCTGGGTCGACAGAAGACGCACCCCGTCGAACTCCGCCCAACGGTTGCGCAATTCAGCCGGCAATTGATCCAAGGGACGGCGCTCGAGAAGGGTCACCGTAGCTCCCCGACGTCCCAGGACATCCGCAACGGCCACACCGGTGGCGGCGGCACCGATTACCGCAACCCTGAGCCCGGGCCCCCACTCGCAGCCCATCATTGCCAACACAACACCAAGGCCGCACAGAGCAACGCCACCACGACAAACCGGACCGTAACCTGGGTTTCGTGCCACCCACATTCCTCAAAATGATGGTGCAGCGGTGCCCGTCGGAAGACCCGGTTCGCCTTGGCGAACTCGATTCCTCGGCGGATTCGACGCCATTTGAAAACGTAACGCTGCAGCATCATTGAGCCGATTTCCGCGATCCAGACCAAGGTCAATCCGAAAAACGGAAGGACCTGACCGGAGACAACGGCCGCCGCGGCCAGCCCCATGCCGATCGCCAGAGAACCGGTATCCCCCGCGAAAACCCGCGCCGGATAGACGTTCCACCATAGAAAGCCGATGCACGCGCCGGCAAGCGCTCCGCAAAACAGGGACGTTTCCGGACGATCGGAAACGCCGAGGCAGAGGATGCCGAGCGCCGAGGCCACGACGGCACCGGTTCCTCCCAACAACCCATCGAGGCCGTCGGCAAAGTTGGCCGCGTTTCCAAATCCAACCACGAACAAGACTACCAACGGCCAAAAGAGGACACCGAACTCGATTCCGGACACCTTGGTGCGAAAACCGGTCGCATGCAGCGCGTAGGCGAACCCGACGCCCACGACCAACTGCAACGCAAGTTTTACGCGCTCCGACAGGCCTGCCTTGTTTTCACGACGGCGCGCCTTGCCGAGGTCGTCCAGAATACCGATAAAGCCACCTGCCAAGAGAACCGCCACCACGGAAACCAGACCCGCGAAGCGCCGTGACGGTACCGGGAACAACATCACGCCGACCACAACGCCGACCAACGCCGCAGGCAAAATCAACAACCCACCCATGGTCGGAGTGCCGTGCTTCAGACGATGCTTCTCCGGGGCATCCGGACTGATCGGCTGCTCCGCGCGCCGCGAACGCAGCCACCCGATCAGAGCGGGTCCGAGCAGCAACGCAATAACCGCCGATACCACCATCGGCAACAAAAACAGACTGTACGGGCCAGTGCTCATCCCGGGTTGCCATCCTCGCTCGCGCACAAGACGTCCACCACCGCCTCCAAACCGACCGCACGGGACCCCTTCGCCAGCACGACGTCGTGGGGTGAGACTACAGCCGGCAGCAACGCAGCCGCATCGCGGGCCTCGGCAAACCAATGGATCCGGTCGGACGGAAATCCGGCTATGCGGGCCGACGACTCGATACGCCGCGCCCCCTCGCCCACCAAAATCACCATGTCGGGCATCAATCGGGCCACCGCAGCCCCCACTTGACCGTGCCCCTCCGCCGCAAACGCCCCCAATTCCCGCATTTCGCCGAGCACCGCGATACGCGCCCCACCGGAAGGCACCGGTGACTGCGCCAGCACTTCCAATGCCGCCACCATCGATTCCGGTGCCGCATTGTATGTATCGTCAATTACCGACGCCCCCGTTCGCCCTCGGCGTTGACAGAGTCGACCTTTCGGGGGCGCGTACCGCGAAAGCATCCGTGCCGCCGAGCCCAGATCAACTCCGCACACACCAGCCGCAGCCAAGGCAAACAAACTGTTTTTCACCAGGAAGCGCGCCGGCGAAGGCAGAAAACACTTTGTTTTCCCCCACGGGGAGTCCACCGTAAATCGCCATCCGTCCCGTTGACGGTCGAGTTCGCTGGCCATGACGTCGGCGGCAGTTTCCACCCCCACCGTCAACCGTGAACAATGCGCCGAGGCCGCAAGCAAACGTGTGGCAAACAAATCGTCGGAAGGGTAAATTGCGGTTCCATTCTTGGGCAATCCCTCCAAAAGTTCCGATTTTGCGTCAGCAATCCGCTCTCGGCTGCCCAAAAGCTCGATATGGGAAACCCCGATACCGGTGACAATCCCAATGGTCGGCTGGGCAATTTCACACAATTGTTTGATTTGCCCCAGGCCGCGCATGCCCATTTCAAGGACCAGCAAACGAGCGTTTTTGGTAGCGGCAAGAATGGTCAAGGGAAGACCTATCTCATTGTTGCGGTTGCCCGGCGTGGAGTGGACCTTAAAACCCGCTTCCAGAACCAACGCGGCCAGTTCCTTGGTGGATGTCGTGCCAACACTTCCGGTAATTCCGACCACCGGCCCGTTAAAATGCGACCGAACTTCCGATGCCAATTTCGACAATGCGTCAACGGGATCGGGCACCACCACAAACGGCATCCCCTCGGGGACCGATCGGGGGTCGGAGACCAACACGGCCGCAGCCCCGGCATTGCGGACATCGGCGAGGAACGCATGTCCGTCGTGGACTTCCCCGCGCAACGCGACAAAAAGCCCGCCTGGCTCCACGCTTCGGGAATCGATCGAAACCGAATCGACCACCGCTGAACCGACGACCTGCCCGCCGACCACTTCGGCGATCCGTTCGAGGGTCAACGGGACGAGCATCGATGCCACTCCTCACGTGCCACAACCCGATCATCAAACGCAAAGCGCTCGCGACCAATCTCCTGATATGCCTCGTGCCCTTTGCCCGCGATCACCACCACATCGCCGGACTGCGCCATCTCCAGCGCGCAATAGATGGCCGCCCGACGGTCCACCACGGCCGAAACTGTTCCCTGCCCGACGTCCACACCGGCCATGATCTGCGCCACGATCGACTCCGGATCCTCGGTAC
>CAZYBA010000157.1:3413-7422 GCA_964646105.1 uncultured Armatimonadia bacterium | reverse complement strand
CGGTTCCCGAGGGCATCGTCGTCGAATTGTTCGATGGGGATCGTTGGGCGACGGTTCCGGTGGTGGACATCGGGGTCGGTGGTGTCCGGGTTGCAACATTGCCCAACTGGATGATCGGCCCCGCGCCCTGCCGGCTGTCGTCCCCGACCGTCGAAGGCATCATCGTCCTGTGCGATGTCATGTGGCGCACCGGCGATGCCACCCTTGCCGGGTTGCGGTTCGAGTTTGACGATGCCGACGAGCGTGATACATGGACCGAGGGGTTGATCGACGCGCTCTTGGCCCGTTTTTCGGTCGGTTGATCGGCGCGATGCACCGAATCGGGATCATGGGAGCCGGTGTCGTGGCCGACTACGGTCACGCACCCGCCATCGCGTCCACTCCCGGACTCGAACTGACGTCCCTGTACGACCCGAATCCCAAAGCCCTGATACCGTTCCGAAATCGCTATCCCTGGTTGCGCACCTACACCGATCCGGATTCGTTCCTGCACAGCGGGATCGACTCCGTCACCGTCACGTCACCCGCACCCGCCCATGCCGACAATGTGGTCCGGGCCGCGCATGCAGGCAAGCCGGTCTTGTGTGAGAAACCGATCGCGTTGAACGAAACCGACGCCGAGTCCATGCAGGAAGCCATGGCGAAGGCGCAACGTCCGCTCGGGGTCGCGTTCTGCTACCGATTCAGTTCAGTTGCCAAGACCATCCGCCAGATCATTCGTTCGGGCGAAATCGGCGAAGTGAAATTGTTGCGCCTCGTTTATCTTTGGAATCTACATGGGAAATGGGAGATGGGCCCGGAAGGAATCCCTTGGGAATCGCCACGGCGGATCGGACGATTTGTCGAAGGCGGACCCATGGTCGATTGCGGAGTCCACCAAATCGACCTCGCGCGTTGGTGGACGGGATCCGAAGTTGACTCCTACGATGGTGACGGCGCGTGGGTAGAGGATCATACGGCCCCGGGACACATGTGGGTGCACTTGCGGCATCGGTCCGGTTGCCGTACCACGGTCGAAGTGAGTTTTTCCTATGGTGCCACCCTGCGGGACCCGGTTGACATTTTCACCTACGAGGTACTCGGTACGGACGGCATGATCCGGTACACGCGCGATGGTTGGAGATTCGAGGTCAGGACTCCCCGGGAAACGCGGTATCTGCCCGGTGCCGGTGAGAAGGACTTCCACACTATGTATGCTGCGTGGAAGCGGGTCCTCGACACCGGAACATTGGGAGATTTTCCGGGCGCCGACGATGCCCGGGTTGTTTCGCGGATTGCCGGGGACGTAACGACGGCAGTGATGCGGCGCTCAGGTCCGGGCGGGAGTGTTTAACTCCAAGCGGACGCAAGTTCCCTTGCCGGCGTTGGGTTGAACGGTCAAGCGAGCACCGATTCCGGTGGCTCGGTCCTTCATGGACGCCAGCCCCAGACCGGAACTTTCGAGACCGGACTGAATCCCGAGTCCGTCGTCCGAGGCTTCGATCACTAACTTGCGCCCGGTACGAGTCGCAGATAGACATACCTTGCTCGGCTGTCCCGCGTGTTTGGCAACGTTGGTCAATGATTCCTGAAGGATCCGCAAGACAGGCACATGAAACCGTTGCGGCAACGCGTCGAGATCGTCCAACCCCGAAACATCCACGGGAATTCCCGTACGACTGGTCCAGCGCCGTGTTTCGTGATCGATGATTTCCGACAATGGAGCATCCGCCGGGGCATTCCAGGGGTGGTTCAGAAAGGTCCAGTCCCGGACGGCTGTCATGGCGTTGCGCAATGCCTGTGCCTCTTCCTTGAGCATCTGAGCGGGTGGCAACGCATCCCCGGAAGTTCCGATCGTCCGCGCAGCCAACTCGAGGCGCAGCACCGCTCCGGCCAGTGAGTTGCCAACCCCATCATGGATTTCACGGGCTATCGACGCTCGTTGATCTGCGAGTGCCAACTCGGCACGCAGGTTGGAAATTTCGGCCATGTGGTTTTCGGAACGTTCACGCAATCGACGCATGACGCTGGACACGGCAATCAGAAGGCCCATTCGCACATACATTTCCAACAGGTAGGCGGGCCAGTCGATTTTCTCGGGGGGAAGGGGAATCGTCCCGAAGAAAATCGCGATGCAGGCGGCCAGACGGGTGATTGCGGCTTCGCGACGTCGTTCCAGGAAGTCCACCGCAACGAAGACCCAGCCCATCGGCCCTCCCTGCCGATCCGGGGGAGCCAGTTGCTTGGCCCTCATCGCGGCGGAATAACGATTGCGAAGGATCAGATTTGCTGCGGCGACGGCAAGCACGCCCACGAACGGCAACAATCGCAACGGCGCCGCGTCCGGATCGACCCCCAGTTCCCGCAACAGCGCCCAGACCAGTATTCCTGCCACACAGGCCCAGTAAACCCTCTCCGGTGTCGACGGAGCGGCACGGACAACCAATGTCCCGGTGTCAGATTTGTCCGTCGAGCGCATATTTGAACAACGCTGCACGCACCGCCTTCAGCGCGCGATCCAGAAGACCTTCCTTGCCCGTCAGCGCTGGATCGTCGTCGCCCGGCTCCGGCACCAGCAGGACATTCCCCTTGGCCATCAAGCGGTTGTCCCGTTTTGTGAACTCGTAGATCTGGATATCGGTATCCAGTATGCGGTCCAATGTTTCTGCCGCCGTCTTTGCCCGTTCGGCCCGCGCAGTGCGCAGATACAGCCGTCCGTCCAGCAATACATCGGTTGTGGCCCCGACCGGCGAGGGTTTGGTCTCGACCTTGAGCATTTGGGCCACCTTGCGACGTTGGATCGGGACACCCAGCTTGGTGATCGCAGCCAAAAGTTGAGCGACGCGCTCCTTTTCGGGAGGGTGGGTCCTGAAAATACCCAAATCGATGTCCGGGCGATTGCGTTGGTCACGCGCCAGACGCTCCATGAATGTCAATGCACCCACGACATTGAAACCCGCCTGTCGGGAGAGTTCCAAGCCGGCCAGGTCGGAATCCCGTTCGGCTTGCTGGCTGTAACCGTTGACTTTCTGTAGTCCGACGAGCTGAAGTCCCGTCACCAGGTTGCCGGTGTCGGCGGCGGGCACACGGGCGATGATCGCAGCGATCGCGCCCAGGGCAAGCTGCGTGTTGAGTCGCTCTTGTTCCTTTTGAAGACGAAGGACATGGTGGTGCGCGGCATGGATGATTTCGTGTCCGAGCACCCCGGCCAGTTCATCGTCGGACTGGACATACGTGAGCAGCCCCTTGTTGACGTAGATGTATCCGGCGGGCAGGGCAAACGCGTTCACATCCGGGTCGTCCACCACGAAAAATTTGTAGTCGAACGCGGTGCGATTGTCGTTGCCGTAGCTGGCCGGAATGACGACCTTGTTGACCACCGCGGCGAGTTTCTTGCCGATCGCCTCCACCCGAGACTGCAATGCCGGGTCGTTGACCAGCTTCAAGCCGGAGCGGACCATTTCGGCGTGGGCTTCGGTGGCGATCTTCACCTCGGGATCGTCCTTGGCAGGCGGAGGAAGAGTCTGGCCGGGCGAAATCTGAGGAGTCAGCAGGATTGCCAAAAGGGCAAGCAAGGGGGATCTCGGGAGCATCACACCTATCATAACGTTCACCGGGGGGAAATTGTTACCGCGTCGTGCCAAGTAAAAGGCCGCTCGCTGTAGCGGGCGGCCTCGTCCTACCTGGGTTGGCAATCTTCAGCGCAGTACGCGCCGCGCACCGGCGAAGTGATTCGCGTAGTAGGACTCGGTCAGCGAGTCGATGCGGACTCCGCCACCACGGCTGGACGCATGAATGAAACGTCCCGAACCGAGGAAGAGGCCCACGTGGCTGATTCCTCGACGTCCACCTGTGTTCCGGAAGAATACAAGATCACCCTGACGTAGCGACATTCGTCCAACCGCAGAACCGAAGTGGTATTGCTCCGCGGCGGTCCTGGGAATTTGCAGGCCTTGTCGTCGGTACAGGTGTTGCGTAAAGCCGGAACAATCGAACGACCCACGTCCCGTGGATCCGAAGCGATAGGGGG
>CAZYBA010000157.1:0-3403 GCA_964646105.1 uncultured Armatimonadia bacterium | reverse complement strand
CTCGATGCCGAGCGGGGCGGCCGCGGCGATTGCGACTGACGAGCGCGGTTCGACTCGTGGTCGAACGATTGACGGTATTTTCCTGGCGATAGACCGAGAGCGCGTCCTCGACAATCGACGCTCGGGCGCGTCCGATCCGATCAACCGGCGTTTCGAGCGCGACTTCCGGCTCGGCAACCATCGGAAGAAACTCGGCGGTTTCCGATTCGCTCGGATCCATGGAACCGGAAGGGGGGCTGGCCACGACGGCGGTCTTCACGGAATCCGGAACCGTGTCCGCCGGGCGGGACACGATGCCCTGGGCAGCGCGTTGGCTCGGGCTGACAACCGCCCGCGGTTCGGCGGTGGTTTTCTCAACATTGGTCTTGGTCACCCGCACCGCGGGTGACACTACGGGCCGGGTCGCCGAGCGGCCGCGCGCGGAGTCGCGTGGGGTCTTGACTTCCGAGACCGACTTTTTGGCGACTTGAGGCTTGGCGGCCGTCTTCGGGGCCGTCCTCAGGCGCACCAAATCGGAACGTACCCATCCGATCCGCCCGGATTCCGTGCGAATCTTCACCCATCCCCGGGACTGGTCCACGACCGCGAAAGAGTCGCCGCGATCAAGCAAGCCTATCGCGCGCTTGCTTTCCGACGGAGCCGATCGAAGCTTAGCCGTGGCAACCCGAACAACCGCAACTTTCTTCCGGGCGGCGAAAGACACACCGGGCGCAGTCAAGCACGTCAATAATGCGACAGCAACCGGGATGCGTAGACAGGCGAGAAAACGGAAATTCATGGGGGAATTGGAAGCCTCAGATGCGTTGGTAAACGACTTGGGGCACCGTATCTAATTACCCGACGCGGCACCGAGTGTCAACTTACCCATTTGCATCGGGCCTGTAAACTGGTAGAAAATCACAATCATCCACGTCACCTTCCACGCGCAGACCCTCCGGTCCGATCCGCCACTTAAAACGGACACGGGATCCGCGGCGTGTCGTTGCCAAATCCTGTCGATCTGCATCGGAAAATTGGATGCGACTCCGGGCAGTGTCGATCCTCCACACTCCGTCACCGTAGGAAATCAATCCGCTGCCGTCGCGAACCCGCAAGCGTTTGTCGAACCGGAATTCACCCGGGCTTGTTCCGATCTGAGCCCGACGCCCCTTGCGATTCAGCCGAAGGTGGTCGATCGCGTGGTAACCGACAGCCATCCACGTCCAACTGAGGACGGCCCCGCACAGAAACCACCAAGATCCCCATGCGGGGACCGGGCGATGGAAACAGTGGGCAATCATCCCCGTAAGCAACCAACTGGCAAAGCCGAATGTCGGGAACAGTGCGACACAGGCGATCAGGACCAGCAACTGGATGAAGTCGTAAACGATCCGGTCGCGGCATCCGTCGGGAACAGAAGGCGTCACCGATATCTTCCCGACAGGCATTTTCGACGGCGGTTCGTGCACATCCGCATGATACCGGCGCGCTCGTCCGAATCGACTGGCATCCGAGTGTGACGAACCTTGGGGTACACTACCGACCGCTATGCCCCACTATTTTGAAGGTCGCATGATCGCCTCGGGACACCGTTTCGCCGTGGTGGTTTCCCGGTTCAACTCGTTCATTTCGGAACGCTTGCTCGAGGGCGCCGTCGATGTTCTCGTGCGCCACGGCGCCGAAAGCGATGCGATCGATGTCGTCAGGGTTCCCGGCACTTGGGAGATTCCGTTGCTCGCGGCGAAGGTCGCTGAAACCGGCCGTTACGACGCAGTGGTTTGTCTGGGGTGCCTCATCCGCGGTTCGACAACGCATTACGACCACATCGCGGCCGAGTGCTCGAAGGGCATTGCGTCTGCCATGGACCGGACCGGCGTGCCAATCACGTTCGGCGTGGTCACGACCGAAAACATCGAACAGGCGATCGAACGCGCCGGAAGCAAAGCGGGCAACAAGGGGGCGGAGGCCGCTTTGGCCGCTATCGAGATGGCGGATCTGATCAAAGCGCTCGGGCAAGCATCCGGGGAACCCCGCTAGGCGGCGGTTGGTCTGGTTCGGTGGAGAATCTTCGCAAACGAACCGTCCGCACGCGAGTGGGCCTCGGGCTCCGCGCAGCGCTTACCGGCCGACGTGATCGGCATCGTATCGGCTCATGTCTGGCGGCGGGTACGTCGCTGTGCTTTTTAATCCCTGCCCCAGGCCGTGCGCAGACCCGGCCGGCGGCCAGCGTACCCAAAGTTGCTTCAGGGGCGAATCAATGGCAGCCAATCCATTGGGCGGGTACCGGCGGATGGTTCATCTCGACCGTTGTGTTGGGATGCGCCGCCGTCGCAGGAGCCCCGGCACGAAGACTGCGTCGACCTCGCTCGCTCCTGGCGGAAGGTTCCCATGGACGAGTTCGGGTGGTGGGAATCGGATTGTCCAGCAAAGAGGGCGTGGAGTCCGAAGCCGGGGCGCGGCCCCTTTTCACCAAGGAACGTCATTGGCGATACACCGGAAATCGTTGGCAGTTCCTCGGGGAACAGTGGGAGGCAGAGACCTTTTGGGTGGAGGACCGGGCGGGGGCTGTCAAGGTCAACGGAGCCGAATGTTGGTTTACCGGAGTTCGTCCTGACTTGATCTACAATGGTGCGCCGGGGGAAGGATGGCGTCCGGTGCCCCGCCTCGGCGATACGCGCGTCATGCGGTGGAGTATTCCCGAAGGCCAGACGTTGACTGCGACGGGTTATTTCGAGCCACACCCGCCCCGAATGGACGTCGGTCCGGACGGAGCCCCTGTACTTGTGCTCACATCGGAATCCCGCGCGCGCGTCCTGCGCCGTGGACGTGGCGCTGCGTTGATCCAGTGGCTTGCGTGGCTCGTCATCGGCTTTGCCGTCCGGGCATGGTCTGCTTGATGGCCCCGCAGGCGCGGCGCGGGTAGGGAATCAGGAAAGGGATGCTTTGTTGATGTCGCACCGATTCGATGCGTTCGGAATGTGTAACGCGATCTACGATGTGCAGGCCGAGGTGGGGATTCCGATTTTGGCGGAACTCGGACTCCACGCAGGCGCGATGGCGCTTGTCGATCAGGAACGTCAAAGGTACATCCGGGCCCACGTGTCCGATCGCATAGTCAATGCCGAGGCCGGTGGCGCGGGTGCCAACACAATGATCGGCCTTGCCCAACTCGGAGGACGCGCATGTTTTACGTCGCGTATCGGAGAGGACGAACTTGGTGAGCGCTACAGGTCGAGCCTCGCACGCTGGGGTGTCCAGGCGAATCTGACGTACGATTCGCTCGATACAGGGGTCTCGCTCATCCTCATCACACCGGATGCACAGCGCACCATGAACACCTGCCTCGGCGCGTCGCGGTCCCTGACACACACCGACGTCGTGCTCGAAGACCTGGGTGCGTCCAAGTATCTTTACATCACCGGCT